>JBCBNX010000007.1:159957-189723 GCA_039821555.1 Bacteroidota bacterium | reverse complement strand
GGCCCACTGGGCGTCGGTGAGGGCGTGTCGCTTGGGTGGCATCGGCGTGGCTTGGAAAAGCGCCGAAGTTACCTCACCTTTTCCAGACAGAGCCTAGTCATAACATTTTTCGAAGTAACATTTTCGCAGGAGGTAGCGCTCTTTCTGGCGGAGGTGTTCACCTTCGTGGCATCAGCGGTGACGATATGCCTAGCGAAGCCCGAAGTGATGGAAATGTCATCAACACTTCCTACAGGGATGAACTAGTCACCTTCGCATTAATGGGAGGGGCGGTCGGAAGCTTACCTCAGTTCGGAAACAGCCTGGGTGGAACACTACTTTTCTCGGGTGCCGAGCGGTGGATGCTCCAAAAGAATAAGTCGATTCCCAGCGGTGAGCGATAGCTCGACTGCGCGGCTGCCGTTGGCGGTCAAACCTACACCCTCCGCAGTCTGTATACGTTCAGCGATTGCCTACGGATCAGCTTGGGAGATTGGTCAAGCTTATCGCAAAACAACTCGATGGACCTCATCATCACCAATCAGATCGACGATAACCCGTTTTCCCCGTACACGACAGGGTGGTCCAACCTCTCCGCCTGCGGAGGCTGCGTCGAAGTACAGACCTCGAAGCAAGCACTCTGGGATGAGGGCCTCATGATCGAGCGCGTCTGGTCGCTCGACGCACCAAGCTCAAACCCTCGCGCACTTCGTGACATCATTGTGAGCGATAACAACTTGGTTACGAGCGCAACTTGCGACGCGCTAAATCCGCTAGTCAGCCCCACGCAGGCAGAGCTGTACGACGGAGACCTCTGGTCGCCCGAAAACAAAACGCAGCTCTCCCCGTGGACGCGTCCCAACGTGTTTGGCTACACCCGGCTCGCGGATATCCCACCCGACTACGTCCGCACCGGGTGGCCCGCCCTCGACGACCTGCGCTATGTGGGCACGAGCAAGGACATCCGGTTCGAGTACTACGACGACCTCACCGCGCTGCCTGCACTCATGATCCGCGAGGACTCCTGGTTCGACGCCGCCATGGACGGCTTCGTCTTCGCCCCTGCTCTGACCGTCACCAACGGGGCCACGCTCACCATTGAGGACGGCATCACGCTCACGTTCGACGAGGACCTCATCGTGGAGGCCGGGGCACGGCTCAATGTTGGAACAGGCGTAGAGTTAAGGTTTGCCCCGGGGAAGCGGATTGTTAACTCGGGGGATTTTGACGCCGACGGGGTCGTATTCACGCCTGACCTCTCGACCTCTGGATGGAGCGGCATCCGCTACGAACCCGGCTCCACTGGCACGATGAGTGGCAGCGTGGTAGAAGGCGTAAGTGGCTGGGGATCCTATGCCGTTCGCATCAACAACGCCTCCCCCACGATCACTGGCTCTCAAATCCGTGACAGCGCGTCGCCCAGTGCCTCCGGAGGTATGTACGTGACAGGCTCCAACGCCGACCCTTACCTTTTTCAGAACAGCATAAGCAACCTCACCTCGTATGGAGTCGTAATTACTGGCTTAGCTTCGACTCGGCTTCGCACGAATTCGATTGTGAACAACACGGGGGAAGGTCTACTCGTCGGAGCGTTCTCAGAGGCGCTCGTCTACGGCGAGAACACATTCACCAGCAACACCCGTGATGGCATTGAAGCCGCACGCGGCCAAGTCTACCTCGGACGCTACTACTACCCTACTGGGGGGTACCACGCGGATGGTTACAACGTCATCGAGGCAAACGGGACGCATGGCCTCTACGCACGCAACCAAGGCTTCATCGGGGCAGGCAACAGCAACCGGGGACGCTACAACACGATTCTGAGCAACATCGGTGACGAGGCGCGAGCCTCAGGCACCTCGTCGAGCGTGTTAGCGAGCACAAACTGGTGGGGGCAGCCTGTGGCGAACGACCCCGGAAGCGTGCTCACGACGACGTACACGCGGGAAACAAGCAGTGGCAGCATCTCTATCGTGGATGTGTGTGACACTGAGCCGGGTCCGGACCTACAGTTTGGACCACCCAGCAATGATCCGCCTGGCTGCCTCAACCCCCAGAGCACGAGTTCAAGCTTCTTGCGCATGGCCGGAGGTTCTGCGGCGTCTGAGTCACAGCACCAGCGTTACGGCCTGGAGAATTGGGACGAGACGGTCGTGGTAGATCCATGGCGGGCGCTTGACCATCTGGATGCGATCGTACGTGAAGGTGGAGCAGACGTGGCGTCGGCGTTCGCGGAGATGGTACGCGTGGCTGACTATCACAATCATCCTGGCTGGCTCGATGTCGCTGAGCCGGACGCACCGCGGACTGAGATGCCTCCCCGGGTCGCGCACGACGGTGCTGCTCTCAGGGCATCCACCCGTGACCGGCTGGAAGCTTACAGGACCAGGGAGCGCACGGAGGAGCAGGCCTGGGCAAGCGTCGCTCTCATCGGGACGTATTTGCGTGAAGGCGACGCAGATCGCGCCCTGAAAGAGGCCGATGAACTGCTCCGTACGGTAGAGGGTCTGAGCGACGAGGACTGGACCGCTGTAGTGGGATTCGCCTATGCCGCGCAGGTTTACACCCGAGCGGAAGCGGGAGACGTAAAGGGGGCCGAGGCCGCTCTTGCTGCTTGGCAGGCGGCGACACCCGACGATCCAGAGGTAGCCCTGGCTGCCGACCGCCTGGCTATGGCGAAGGAAAGCACGGGAAACCGGGTGCGCGTTGCCCCGGAACCGGCGGTTCGCCTCGAATCGGAGGCCCGGCCTGAGGCATTCCAACTGGGAGCACCGTATCCGAACCCTGCTGGTGAGACGGTGACGGTGCCACTGGCGCTGCCCGAAGCTGCCGGGGCGCGTGTGATCGTCTACGACGTGCTCGGCCGTACCGTGGCCGTGCTCGCCGAGGGGCGACGCGACGCCGGGACGTATGACCTCACCGTAGCGACACGCGACCTGGCGGCTGGGGTGTACGTGGTACGCGTGGTAAGTGAGTCGTCGACGGCGGTGCAGACGTTCACGGTGGCGCGATGAGGAGGGCTGTCCCGGTTGTGTTGGGAGTCCTGCTCGCTTTGGTGAGCATTACTCCGCTGCACGCCCAAGAGGTCATCTGGGAGTTCATCGGGCCTGCGCCTTTGCCCGTTGATGCCATCGTGCTCAAAAATGGCACCACGCCGGATGGGAGTGCTGACACGCTCTATGCGACAGGAAGCGGATCTGTGGAACTCCGCCGCATCACCTCAGACGACACCTGGAGCGAATCGCTCAAAGGGCGCGCTCTCACACCTGATCTGTTGGGGCTCACAGCGGAAGGTTACCTCCTCACCCATGCAAACGCGATCATTGACCGTTCGACCGACGGCGGCCAAACCTGGGAATTAGAGGTATACCGCGAGAACCGGGTCTCGTGCTTCCTTCAGACGACGCTGCCGGTCTTCGCTGGGGCCGTGCTTGCCTGCCGCCGCATCGCCGCCCTCTTGCGCTCCGACGACGCAGGAGCCACCTGGACTACCGCTCCGATCACCCCCATCTCGGGCGAAGGCACCGGCTCGCTCTGGGAGTTCGCAGAGGTGCCCGTGTCCGAGGCGCTGCCCGCGGGGCGCCTGCTGGCCGCCACCAACCTAGGCGTGCTCTACTCCGACGACGGGGCCGTGACCTGGCAGACCTCCGACCTCTGGCGACGCGGCGAAACCTACTTCCTCGCCCGGCACGACGACCCGGCCCATGCATTCGGCGGCCCCATCTACGCCTCGGCTCCCGCCGTCACCGTAGAGGCCCCGCCGTCGCTGTGGGCGAGCGAGGACGGCGGGGCGACGTGGGAGCAACGCACGGTCTTCGACATGGCGAGCTACGGCTTCCGGGAGCCCTACACCCGCTCGCCCGTAGTCGCGGGTGCCGACGGGTCGGTATGGATGAGCCTCAATCAGGTCGGGCCGAATCCCAACGTCGGTGTGATGGTGCGCAGTAGTGATGGTGGACACACGTGGCAGACGGTAGGTGACACACCGGAGGGCGATCCTGGCGAGGGTGATGGCTGGGGTGGCTTCGCGGCCAACGACCTGTTGATCGACCGGAAGGGGGTACTGTGGGCAGCAACCGAACGGGGCGTCTACCGCACGACCACGTCAGTGGTAGTGGTTACTGCCGAGGAGCCGCTGCCGGGAAAGCCCGCTGAGGCATTCCAACTGGGAGCACCGTACCCGAACCCTACTGGTGAGACGGTGACCGTGCCACTGGCGCTGCCCGAGGCCGCTGAGGCACGCGTGGTCGTCTACGACGTGCTCGGTCGCGTCGTGGCCGTACTTAGTGACGGGCCGTTGGAGCCGGGGCGTCATACCTTCGAGATGACCACGACGACGCTCGCGGCGGGCGTCTACGTGGTGCGTGCCGTGAGCGGCCAAGGTGTCGCCACGCAGACGTTCACGGTAGCTCGGTAAACAGATCTGATGACTCGATGAGGCTATTCCTCTCGGTCGGCCTGGGTGTGACGCTGGTGCTGACAAGCGCAGCTGCGCTGCATGCCCAGGAAGTCACCTGGGAGTACGTTGGCCCCGTTGAGGGCCTAGCGGAGCGCCTCGCGCTTGCAGCTGGGCCAACCGTTGCCACGGATACCGTCTTTGTGGCTGGGGGGGGCACGGATCTGCGACGCTATCCGCCAGGCGGCCCCTGGAGCGGGGCGTTACACAGTCCTGCGCTCCCAGCTGTGGACTTCGTTCTGACCAAGGAGGGCTACTACCTCGTCGAGTCGATTCCTATGGATCGCTCAACCGACGGCGGACGCACTTGGCTGCGGGGTGTCTACGACAGCAACCAGATCTCGTGCTTCTTGCAGACGACACTACCTGTCTTCGCAGGAGCCGTGCTTGCCTGCCGCCGCATCGCCGCGCTTTTGCGCTCCGACGACGCCGGGGCCACCTGGAGCACGCTGCCCATAACACCCATCTCGGGCGAGGGTACCGGTTCACTCTGGGACTTCGCCGAGGTGCCGGTGTCAGCGAAGTTGCCAGCGGGGCGGCTGCTCGCGGCCACGAACCTGGGCGTGGTCTACTCCGACGACGGCGCTGAGACTTGGCAAACCTCCAACCTGTGGCGGCGCGATGCCGTACGGGTCCTCGCACACCACAAGAATCCTACCCACCCTTTCGGGGGCACCATCTATGCCTCCGCCGATGCCGCAACGGCCGAGAGCCCCCCGGCGCTGTGGGCCAGCGAGGACGGCGGCGCGGCATGGGCACAGCGCATCGTCTTCGACATGCCGAGCTACGGCTACGAAGGCCCGTACCCGCCCGCTTCCTTGACGGTCGGTGACGACGGCTCGATCTGGATGGGCCTCAACGAGGTTGCGCCGGGCCCTGACCTGGGCACGCTGGTTCGGAGTGAGGACGGCGGGACGACGTGGGAGACGGTGGGGACGCCGCCAGAGGAAGGCGGGACAGACGGCTGGGGCGGGTTCGCGGTCAACGATCTGTTAATCGACCGGCGGGGCGTGCTGTGGGCGGCGACCGACCAAGGCGTCTATCGCACCACGACGGCAGTGGTTGCCGTGGCTAGCGAAGAGTCGCCGCCGGGAAAGCCCGCTGAGGCGTTCGAGTTGGGAGCACCGTACCCGAATCCCACACGGGAGGCCGTGACGGTGCCGCTCATGCTCGCCGAGGCCGCCGCAGTGCACGTAGCGGTATACGACTTGCTCGGGCGGCAGGTAGCGCTTCTGCACGACGGTGTGCTCGTAGCAGGCTCAAACGCACTCGCGTTCGAGACGACGGGACTGCCTGCGGGCGTCTACGTGGTGCGGGCGAGCGTCGGGGATGTGACGGAGACGCGGCGGGTGACGGTGGCGCGGTGATGCGCACCCTTTGCTTGACCGGCGGGTCGCGAGTCAATAGTCGAGAATCGATATCCAAAAAGACGGCGTCCGCACCACCCCTGATACGGACGCCGTCGGGAAGCGGGGACCACCAGCACGGAGGTAGCAGTTGTGCCAAGCGTTCGCTTCGAGGCAGTAACGTGTGTCGGGGAGGGGTTCGTATGCGCCGCAGAGACGTCACCCATGCGTGACGCCCAGCGTGCCTAAAGCGGGGGCGAAGCCTACAGGTTGGCTGCGAACCCGCCGGGCCGGTGGTTTGGCCCCGTCCTTGCGTCGTGGGACGGCGATCCCCCCGAGGGAGCCTCCTCGGGTCGATTCGTAGCACACGGCTACGAATCCCCGCCTTCCTGCTAGCGCCTTCCCTCCGCCATGGCCGAGTATCGTTTCACCGGCATCGCCCCCAACGGCCAGCCCGTCCAAGGCACCGTGTTCGCGCCCAACGAGCGCACGGCCAAGAAGAAGGTGGACGAGCTGGCCACGAAGCACAAGTTCGCGGCCAAGCAGGTCGAGAAGCGCGCTACCTTCCACTTCAAGGTCAAGCACCCCTCGGGCAAGGTGGTGCAGGGCGAGCAGAAGGCCTTCCGCGCCGGGGAAGTCGAGCGCGCGCTCAAGCGCATGGGGATGGAGGTCGTCTACGTCAAGAAGAAGCTCTTCGACATCACGCGCAAGCCGCCGTCGAGCGACGTGATCATGTTCGTGCGCCTGGCTGCGAACCTGCTCAACGAGAAGATGCACTTCAACGAGGTGCTCAACCTCCTCATCGCTGACATCTCGTCGAACTCGCTCAAGCAGGTCATCCGCGATATCAACGGCGACCTCAAGGCCGGTATGGAGGCGCAACAGGCCTTCATGAAGCACCAGCATTCGCTCGGCAAGTTCACGGCCTACATGCTCGGCGTGGCCTCCAAGTCGGGCAACATGTCTGAGATCTACGAGGCCACGGCCCGCTTCCTGGAGCGCCGCGACGAGTTCAAGAAGTCCGTCAAGAGCGCGCTCATCATGCCCTCGGTGACAGTGCTCGCCACCATCGGCGTGTTCATCTGGTACATCTGGTACATCGTCCCGATGACCGCCGGCCTCTTCGCCAGCTTCGACAACATCGAGCTGCCGCCGCTCACCACGTGGTCGATTGCAGCGAGCGAGTGGCTCGACCGAAATATCGGCTACCTGCTCGTGGTGCTGGCCTTCCTTGTAGGCGGCATCGTGATGTACTTCCGGACGCCGAAGGGACAGTTCCAGGCGCACAAGCACATGATCCGGATTCCGGTCATCGGGAGCCTGCTGCACAAGCTCAACCTGGAGATCTTCTGCCGCGTGTTCGCCATCCTCTACTCGTCGGCGGGCGAGAACATCGAGGTCATCAAGGTGGCCGCCGAGGCCTCAGGCAACCGCTACGTCGAGCACCAGGTCAAGACCATCACCATCCCGATGCTCGTCGCGCAGGGCAACGACCTCGTGCAGTCGATGGAGGCCTCGGGCGTGTTCACGTCGATGACGCTCGCGCGCTTCCGCACCGGCGCCGAGACGGGCGCGGTGCGTAAGAGCGCCCAGCAGATGGCCGACTACTACGAGAAGGAGACGACGCTCAAGCTCAAGTCCGCCGTGGAGACCATCCAGACGGTCGTGTCGATGTTCATCGGCATCCTGGTGGCCTTCCTGACGGTGCTCTCCGCCGAGACCGCGCTCATCCGACCCAGCTCCACCGAACTGATGGGCGGCTAGCCGCTCGCGACGACCCGTCGCGGCCGCGCCTGAGCCGTGCGCCGCGGGGCCGACACTCCACCCCGCCCGCCTCCACCCTCCGCCACCGGAGCCGCGCGCTCCGCCACCCGACGGCCCTGCCGTCATCCGTTCCATGCAAAGCCGTTTCTTCCGCAGCTCCTCGCCCGGGTCGGGCGGCAAGCGCAAGCCGCGCTCGCCGTTCGCCTCCCCGCCGGACGAGCCCGCCAAGGGCGACGGCGCGAATTGGATGTCGGGCAGCGCGCTCGACGGGGGCGATCCCGCCCTCGAAGCCGAACTCGCCGCGACGCTCAGCAAGGAGCCAGCAGCGCCAAGCGCTCCGCCTCCTCCGGCGGCGTCGAACCCGGGCGGAGACGGCGCCGCGGTCCCCCGCAGAGGCGGCACCCTCGCCCCGGCTCAGGGCGGAAGCAGCCTCGCCAGCCACGACCGCGTGGTGCAGGCCCTCCTCAAAGACGGCAAGGTCACCGAGGAGCAGATCCAGACTGCGCACGACATCAAGCAGAACGAGCGCCTGCGCGACCCGCTCTGGCGTGTGCTCACGAAGGACCGGACCGTCGACCGCAACGCCGTTTTCGAGCAGGCTGCGCTCACCTACGCCTTTCGCGTTGCGCCCGTTCAGGAGCGCGAGCCCGACGTCGAGTTCGTCAAGACGGTGACGGAGTCCTTCCAGGAGGAATACCGCGACGAGCTCATCGAGATGGGCGTGGCGCCCTACGCCTACGCGCAGGACCACGCGTCTGGGATCCTGAAGCTGGTCTTCATCACCGAAGACCCGATGCGGCAGGAGCTCCAGCGGCTCATGCACAAGCTGGAGCTCGAGCGCTTCGAGCTGTGCTTCGCGCCCGGCGACGTGGTGGACGGGATCCTGAACACCGCCTACCCGAAGCAGAACGAGTACCTCAAGCGCGTCCAGGAGTCCGACGACGACGCCTTCGACCTCGGCATGTCGTTCGAGGACGGCGAAGAGTCGCTCATCGACGAGGACGCGCTCGAAGCCGAGATTTCGCGCTCGGCACTCATCAACCTTACCGAGGCGATCCTCATTGAGGGCGTCCGCAAGAACGTTTCGGACATCCACATCTGGATCAACCACGCGCGCCAGACCGAAGTCCACTTCCGCGTCGACGGGCGGCTGACGCACTGGCATACGCAGAAGAAGGGCCACCCCGAGGCGCTGCTCTCGGTCATCAAGGACACCGCGGGCGGCGTGGACCGCTTCGAGCGCGAGAAGGCGCAGGACGGCTTCATCCAGCGCCCCGTCGACGGTACCACGATCCGCTACCGCGTCTCCATCCTGCCGATCGCCACGGCCAACTCCGAGATCCGCGCCGAGTCCATCGTCATCCGAATCCTCGACGACCGCAAGGTGATCACGGACCTCTCCAAGCTCGGCCTCCTGCCGTTCGCGATGGAGCAGTTCAACAAGGCGATCCGCCAGCCGCACGGCATGGTGATCCTGACCGGCCCGACGGGCTCGGGTAAGTCGACGACGCTCGTGGCGGCGCTCTCCAACACGGTCACGCCCGAGGTGAACGTGCTCACGGTTGAGGACCCGGTCGAGTACATCATCCCCGGCGTGCGACAGATCAAGCTGGGCCACAAGCTCTCGCTCGAAGGCGCGCTGCGCGCCATTCTGCGTCACGACCCCGACATCGTGATGGTGGGTGAGATGCGTGACAAGGCGACCGCTGAGCTCGGCATCAAGCTCGCCAACACGGGCCACCTCACCTTCTCCACGCTCCACACCAACGACGCGCCCTCTGCAGTATCGCGTCTCTATAAGATGGGGCTGGAGCCCTTCCTCATCGCCTACGCGATCAACCTGATCGTGGCGCAGCGCCTCATCCGTAAGGTCTGCGACGGGTGTAAGAAAGCGACGCCTCGAGACGAACTCGACGAGATCCTCGCTACCCAGGTCGGGTTTACTGAGGAGGAGATTGAAACCGTCACGTTCTACGAGCCTGGCAACGACCCGACGTGCCCCATGTGTAAGGGCCGCGGCTACAAAGGCCGCCGCGCCATCGCTGAGGCCCTCTACTTCTCGCCGGCCATCCGCGAGGCCATTGTGGATGCAGGGGAGGTGATTGACGAAGACGAGATCAAGCGGATCGCCGTCGGCGAGGGCATGCTGACGCTCCAGGCGTCGGCACGCGAGGTGGCGAAGATCGGCGAGACGACTCTCGACGAGGTGCTCCGCGTGACGGCTTCGGAGCATTAGGGTCGGGCGTCGGGAACGGAGGCCTTACGAAATCGGAGCGGATCGAAAGACACCGCTCCGTTTCCATTTGTAGCACGCCCGTTTCATTGGGAAGGACACCGAGGGGAGCGCTGCCCAGGAGGAGCCACCAGGGCCCTCCTCGAACGGAATGAATAGCCACGCTGCATGGCTGAATCGTAGCAAACGGGTCCAGAGTCCGTCGAAATTCTACGCTATTCCCCGATTCTGAAGGACACCCCGTGACGGGCTGCGCTTTGGCGCGCCTTTTGTCGGAGAAGGAAACACCAAGACTCACCGCGCCCGTCTGCCCTGGACGGCTCGGTCCTTCCGCCATCGCCTCCCGACGCGCCCGTGTCGATCAGCAACGCCCCGCAAGGTTTTCATCCCGACGTTCAAGGGACGACCTACGTCCCGCCGTCGAAGCCGAACGCGCCTGCGGAAGCTCAGCGCCTCCGGCTCCCGAAGCAGATTCGTCTGCTCGCCCGCTCCGCACCCCGCACGCTCGTGGGCGTGGACCGGCTGCGCTTCTATGCCGAGCACGTGGGGCGCTTCGATCCGAAGATGACCGAGCACCTCCGCCGCTACATGGAGCAGTTCATCGGCAAGATGATCGAGCTCGACGCGTCGGACTTGGACTTGGGTGGGCCTGCCACGGCTGGCCGCGTGTGGTACCGCGTCAGCGGCGACAAAAAGCCCGACGCGCCGCTCGGGACCGGCTCCACGGACGAGACCGACATCCTCATCCTGAGCATGCTCAACGACCGCCAGCGCGAGGACCTGCTGAAGGAGCGCTCGGCGGACTTCTCCTACTCCATGGACGCCGGCGGCGAGACGCGCCGCTTCCGAGCGACGACCTACTTCGACCTGTTCCACCTCGGCCTCTGCATGCGCGCGATCAACAACGAGTTGCGCTCGCTCAAAGGGCAGGGCTTCCACCCCGCGATCATCCGTGGGATGATGTTCTCGAAGGTCCGCGACGGCCTCACGCTGGTGACCGGCGTGACCGGCTCCGGTAAGTCGTCCACCCTCGACGCGGTCATCGACGCCAACAACCAGGACTTCGACGGGCACATCGTCATCATCGGCAAGCCGGTCGAGTTCATGCACACGCCGAAGCGGTGCATCGTTCGCCACCGCGATGTCGGCTCCGACGTGCACTCGTTCAAGCACGGCGTCATCCAGGCGCTGCGCCAGGATCCCGACATCATCGTGATCGGGGAGATGCGCGACCCGGAGACCATCTCCTCGGGGATCGAGGCGGCCGACACCGGCCACAAGGTCTTCTCGACGCTGCACACGGCCTCGGCCATCGAGTCCATCGACCGCATCGTGGCGGAGTTTCCGCCCAACGAGCAGAACCGCATCCGCATCCGTCTGGCCGACACGCTCCGCTGCGTGATCTCGCAGAAGCTGGCACCCCGTCTCGGCGGCGGGCGCGTGCTCGTGAAGGAGGTGCTCTGGATGACGCCCTCCACCAAGGCCGCGATCTACAACGACAACGCCGGCGAGATCTACCAGATGATGTGGGAGGGTGGTCACCTCGGCATGACCACTCTGGAGCAGGACCTGCTCCGGCTGCTCCGCGAGAAAAAGATCTCGCGCGAGACGGCGCTCAACTTCGCCAACAACAAGCGGCGCCTCAAACAAATCATTTAGCGCGGCCCTGCCAGCGCTTGACCGCCTCCCGACGCTCGACTGACCCCCGACGCTCGACCGACCTACAGCCTAGTCGTCCTCATGAAGAACTGGTTCTCCAAGAAGAAGTCGCCCGCCGACGCCCCTCAAGAGGCGCCGGCACCGGCATCGGGCACTGATGTGGCCGCACGCAAAGACGGAGGCGAGGCTGGCCCGAAGGGGCCACGCGGTGCACGAAAAGCGCCGAAACGCGCCCGGTCGCGCGGCGGCCTGGCACCCGTTCTCGGCCTCTACGTCACGCAGCAGACGATCTACGGGCTACTGCTGCGCCGCGACGGCGACGCGTTCGAGGTGGTCCGCCGTGTCACGCGCAAGCGCGCGGCCGACCACGGCGAGTCCATGAATAGCCCCGAGGAACTGCTCGCCGAGGCCGCCAACGACGACATCGCGATCCAGTTTGGCGACGCTGGCATCTCGGGCGTGGACATGTTCGTCGGCGGCGAGTTCGGCGGGCTCTCAGGCCTCTCCGAGACCACGCTCGACGAGGACGAGTCGGGCGCGTCTGCGGTGATGGTGCAGCCCATCGTGTTGGAGCTGAAGGACCTCATCGAGGAGTGCCGCAGTGGCGGGACCGACAGCCCGCGCCTGGCCTTCTGCCTCGACAACTCGGACGTGGCCTACGCAGAGCTGCGCGTCGAGGCGAACAGCAAGGGCAAAGGCCTCTTCAACTTCGGGAAGGAGAGCAAAGACGCCGACAAGGACACCGATAAGGAAGACGAGAAGGCGGCAAAGCGCGCCGACTCGGTGAAGCGGGAGACGCTGCTGGAGCTGCTCCCGGACCAAGTCAAGGCCTACCGGACCGACTCCGAGCGCATCGCCTTCCTGCCCATGACCCCGCGCGACGGGGCCTCGCGCTTCCTCGCCGTCGTGCCCGCGCCGACCGATCCGGTGACGCCGTCGGTGGAGTTGCTGCGCGAGCAGGATGGCATGCGGGGCGTCCGCATGACCCTTCTGAGCGCCGAGATTCCCGCGCTGATGGGGCTCACGCGTCAGGTCTTCCCGATGGGCACGCAGGGCAACACGGCCATCGTGCGCGTCGGCGCCGAGGACACGCTCGTGATGCTGCTCGTGAACGACGTGCTCCATCACGCCGAGCACATGCGCAGCGTGACCACCTTCGACGGGCCAGACACGATCTGCTCGCGCGTGCTGCTTCAGCAGGACGTGCAGGGCGTGGGCAACGTGGACCAGGTGATCGTACTCGCCGAGGAGCGCGAGGAAGAACTCGTCAACGGCTTCGGGGCCTTCTACCCCGACGCGCACGTCACGACGCTGCGCCAGGGCCTCGTGGAAGGCGGGTGGCTCGGGGCCAAGGCCGCCGCGCAGCGCCCCCTGGCTACGATGCTCCTCCCGGCGGCCAGCGTCGCCCTCGACGCGTTCCACAAAGGGTCCGACAGCGGCTTCCCGGGCGTCAACCTCTTCCCGAAGGCGCTCCTGCGCCAGAAGATGAAGTTCGAGTGGCTCTCGAATTTCGGCTTCGCCTGGCACACCGTCTTGGCCGCCGCGGTCGTGTTCATGGCGGTCCTCTTCTTCACGAGCGTCTACTTCAAGAACGAGGCAACGAAGGGCGACCTCCAGCGGCAGATCGCAGCCTTCCCGGCCTCGAACCTCTCGCCGGAGCAGATCCAGTTCCGCATCGACAGCCTCAACGCCGAGGTGGCGCGCATCAACATGACGCTCAACGCCATCGACTCGCTGCTGGTGGGGAGCGACCGCTGGAGCCGCGGCCTGGCGAAGACCGCGCGCGCGGCGTCCACGGCGCGGCGTAGCTGGCTCCAGAGCTGGAGCGAGGAGGGCGGATCGCTCGTGATGAGCGGTCGGGCGACGTCCCGCCAGGGCGTCGTGGAGTTCGCCGACCAGATGGGCGGGTCCATCGAGGCCGTGCGCTTCAGCGAGATCCGCGAGACGCCAGCCTACGACTTCGAGATCCGCGCCTCGCTGACCTACGAGATGCCGGAGGTGGCCTTATACCTCCGCGAGAACGCCCCAGGCCTCGAGGTGCCCGAACCCGAGCCGGTGCCTGAGCCCCTGGCCGGGTTCGACGAGGCGCCCATCGCGGAACAGGCTCCGCCGGAGGAGCAGGCCCCGGCCGAGGCCGCGCCGAGCCAGCCGCCGCCGGCCGCCGCGCCGCCGCCCGCAGAGTCGCTCTTCGTCGAAGAGACGCCGCCCGAGGGCTTCGTAGTCCCCGAACTGGCCCTCGAAGACGGCCTCTAGGCCCTCCGACCCCGCACCCCGCCTCTCCGCTCCCAGCCTTCGACTTCCCTACCCATGTCGAGTGACCTCGTAAATACTCTCATCCTGTGCGTGCTCCTCGCCGCTGCCAGCGGCTACGGCTACTACCGCACGCAGAAGGTGCAACCCGTCGAGATCGAGCAGCTGGAAAACGAGGAGCGCCTCCTCCGCCAGCAAGCCGCCGACGTCGAGCAGCTGCTCGCTGAAGAAGCCGCCTCGGCCAGCCAGGCCGACGACGCGCTGCGCCGCTGGAACTCGCGCTACAAAGTCCTCCCGGACAACCTCACCTCGCCGCAGGTGGTGCAGTACCTCAACCGCCTCTCGCGTGAAGGCTTCTTCAGCTTCGACCTCGCCCTCGTCGGCGTGGACCGCCAGGCCACGCACAGCCGCTACACCTACCGCGTCACGGGCCAGGCTCTCTTCGACGCCCTCTACGAGATGATCTGGAACCTCGAGAACGGGCGTGGCCTCTACCGCGTCGGCGAACTCAAGGTGAGCGGCGCGAAGACGTCGGTCGACAACGACGTGACCGAGATCCCCCGCGAAGTCTATGTGGCCGACTTCAACATGGTCGTGGACGTGTTCTTCGGCGGGAGCCAGGACATGAGCGCGCCCGATAGCCTCTTCACCATCCCGGCGGAGGTGCTGCCCGACCGCTATACGGCGACCAACCCGTTCTACCCGCTCCTGCTCGACGCGCTGCCGCCCAACACGGACGACCTCATCGATGTCGAGGCCGACCCGCTGGTGTCGGTCGTGGGCGAGATCGCCGTCTTCCAGCGGGGCGAGCAACTGCGCTCGCTGCGCGAGGGCGACCGCGTCTACCTGGGCCGCCTGACGAGCGTGAACGCCGAGCGCGCCCGCGTCGTGGCGGACCTCAACAAGGGCGGCCTCCGCGAACGCGTGGAGCTCGACCTGCTCTCGGGCGAGAGCTACAAGCAGGCCATCGGCCGCACGCAGATCGAGACGCTAGGCATGCTGTCGCCCCGGAGCCCGATGCCGCTCCCGGCCCCCGGTACGCCGGAGGCGCGCGCCCTCGGCCTCTACGATGCCACCGAGTTCCCCGATATCTACCCGGCTACGCCTGGAGCCACGCCGGGCGCTGAGCCTGCCGCCGCGCCAGGCGTGCCCGATGCAGGCATGCCGACCGTCCCGCCGTCGCCCTCCGCGATGACCGGCAGCTAAGCGCTGCCCAGCCGCGAGGCGCTGCCTCCGCCCTTCGACTGCCCCCTGACTGCCTTGCTTTCCCAACCTCCCACAGCCATGCACCGCGTCCGAATCCCCCTCCTCCTGGCCGCCGCCGCGCTCCTGCTCGCCGGGGGCGACGTGGCCGCCCAGACCCCCGCCAGCGGGGAGCCGCTCAACAGCGTGCAGCGTCCCGTCGGGCCGCCCCAGTTGCGTCAGGCCTATGTCCCGCCCAACCAGGTCGTCTCGTTCCTGCCGACCACGACCATGGACCAGTTCCTGGCCTACATCAACCCCATCTTCGCGCGGGTGACGGGCAAGCAGGTGGTCGATCCAGACGGGCGCGTGACTCCCATTGGCGTGCCGGTCTCGGGCA
This sequence comes from Bacteroidota bacterium, assembly GCA_039821555.1. NCBI lineage: Bacteria > Pseudomonadati > Bacteroidota > Bacteroidota bacterium. Next base: position 174,454 of record JBCBNX010000007.1, on the reverse strand, counting down.
TGTTCTTCGTGGACGCCTTCGAAGCCGTGCTGGAGGCGAACAGCCTCGCCTATCGCGAGACGGAGCGCTTCTTCGTCGTCGAGGCGATCGAGGTCGAGGAAGGCCTCGATGCCACGGGCGCACTCTCGGCGGCGGCTGGAGCCGAACTGCCCGCCACAGCGCGCACGCGCGAGATCCGCATCGACGCGGTCATCTTCGAGCTGAACGCCAACAAGGCGCGTCAGCAGGGCACCAACTGGAACGTGCTCTTCGGCCAGCAGGGCGGTGGTCAGCAGGGCGGCGGCCTCGGCAACCAGGCTGGCGGCCAGCAGGGCGGCAACCTCGGCAACAACGCGGTGCCGCAGTTCTCGGTCAACACCTCGTTCTTCGAGGCCCTCGATGCCATCATCAAGGGGCCCGACCGCATGGAGCTAGGCACCCTGACGCGCCTCTTCCGCGTCTTTGAGGAGCGCGGCCTCGGCGAGACCGTTGCCACGCCGAGCGTGACCGTGATGAGCGAGCAGACCGGCTCCATCCAGTCGGGCGTCAACATCCCGATCAACGTCCAGGACTTCCAGGGCAACACCGTCACGCAGTTCGTCAACACCGGCATCATTGTGAACGTCACCCCGACGCTCATCTCCGACGGCTCCGACGTGGGCGCCGACGGCGAGCCGGTCGAGTTCGTCCACATGGACATCACCGTCGAGAAGTCGACGGGCCGGCCGCAGGGCGACCAGATCGCGATCGCCACGAACAACGTTGCCACGCAGCGTACGCTCATCGGCGGCGAGATGACGCTCATCGGCGGCCTCTACTCGACCGAGGAGTCGATTTCCCGCCGTGGGATCCCGATCCTGATGGACATCCCGCTCATCAAGCATGTCTTCTCGTTCGAGAACAAGTCCTACATCCAGAGCGAGCTGCTCGTCGTCCTCCAGGCTACGGTAGAGGAGCCGCTCCGCGCTCGCGCCGAGACGGCCGCCGAGACCCGCGACATCTACAACCGAGAGCGCGAGGTCGTCCGCGACCGCCTCAACCGCTTCCGCCCCGGCGAAGGCGACGCGTTCGAGATGATCGAGCGGGAAGACGGCAAGCGTCAGGACGCCAACGAGGAGTAGTTCCACGCAGGCATACCCTCTCAGCCCCGTCGGAGGCGCGCAAGGCGAAGGCCCACGCCACGCGCGCCCCGGCGGGGCTGCTGTGTGTCTAGCCCTTCAGAGCAGGACCTAGGGCGCGCGGAATCGGAGGAGCGTGCCGCGGGGCAGCGCCTCCCCGAACGCAGGCAACACGGAGCGGAGGCGTGACTCGGCCTCTGGCGTACGTGCGAAGAACGTGACGGTGTTGTGGGGGACTACACTCGCCGCGTGGCTCAGCTGCAGATCCGCGACGGGCACCCACGACGCGGGCAGCGCCGCGAAGCTCGGCGCGTAGAGCATCGCCGCCTCGACGCCGTGCTGCATAGCAAGGGCGTCCATCCAACTAGGGTCAGGGTTATTCGCCTCTGCAAGCGCGGTCGGCGAGGCGAGGCCCCAGAGGTCGAGCACGACGCGGTCGTTTTCGAAGGCGACGCGGCCGATGTCGTTCACCGCGATCGGCGCCTGCCAGTGGTCAGCCACAAAGCGGTGCATCTGGACGTGCTGCTCGTGGATGTCCCGGCTGGCGTCCGGGACGAAAGCGACGAGGCTTCCATGCCGAACCGTGAGCGCTGCCGCAGCGAGGACAAAGGCGAATGCGTACGCCCGCCGCCGTCGCGGTTGCGAGGCGGGTGGACGGAGCACCAGCAGCGCCACGAAGAGGCCTGCCACGACGTAGATCTCGTAGCGCGCAAACCACCCGAGGCGACCGGCCCCGAGGTGGAGGGCTGCCGTGGCGAGCGCGACGCCACCGAGCCCGAGCATACGGCGGGGGACGCCACGCCGCGCCGCCAGAACGAAGGCCCCGCCGACCGTCGCCGTGAGCAAAACGAGGAACCACCCGGTCGGGAGTGCTAGGTTCGCTAGGAGAGCTGGGGTGCCGTCGGCGGAGGTCTTGGCAAGCACGGACGTGGGCAAGAGCGGCAAGCCCAGCATCGCCAGAAATCCGGAGAAGGCAGCGAGCCCGACCACTGCGACGCCGAGCGCGCCCAACGCCGCGCGCCAATGCCCGAGTGCGACGAGGTAGGCACACGCGGGGACGGTGAGCGCGAGGTTCTCGTAGCGCACGAGCGGCCCGATGGCGAGCGCCATGAGAAGCGGCCACGCGGGAGTTGCCCCGCGGGCGACGCGGACCAGCCCGAGCCAGGCTAGCAGGGTCAGTCCAATCTGGAGAACGTGCTCCATGCCGATGAGCGCCAGCGCAGGGAGGTTGAGCACGAGCACCGCACCCAGCGCCGCCAGCATGCCCAGCGCCGACCTGTTGGCATCCTCGAACACAGCGTCTCCGAGGCGGAGGGCCATCGTCAGCGCCCACACGCCTAGCACTGCGTTCAGGGCGAGCGCGATCCACCCGCCCGCGCCCGCGATCAGCCCGAGCGCTAGCAGTCCTGGCCACACCACGCTCGACGCGGGCGACGACGGCTCCGCGAGGTTGAGGCCATAGTGCCCCTGCGTCAAGTTCTCGGCGACGGCAAGGTGGATGTAGGGGTCGTCGAGGGGATAGACGAAGTCGCCGTCCGTGACCGTCAAAGCGGCCGCGTAGGCCCACGCGGTGAGCCCAAGGAAGAAGAAGGGGGCAGGTCCGGCGCGGAGCAAAGAACGGGTCCAGTCACGACGAGAGCGCTCCGTCATGAGGCCGGAGGTTGGCGACGTAGGGCCGCAGCGCTCGGGCGTGGAGCGTCCGGCAGGGGGATGGGGCGAATTACCGCAGCGTCAGGGGAGCGTCGGGGCGGTGGGAGCTCGGCAGGCGTGGCGGTGAAGGGGAGCGTGCTTCTCGGGACGTCAAGCTGGGTGCGGCTTGGACGCGGCGCGAAGGCAGAAGGTGGAGGTACCGGCGGCGCACCCGGTTGGGGAGGCGACGCAAGTCGAGATGAAGGAGGCGTGTCGACAGTCGGCAGTGAGGGGGCCGGTCGAGGCGGTGGCGGGCCCGACGGCGGAGGCGGATCGGACGGCGGAGGCGGATCGGACGGCGGTGGCGGATCGGACGGCGGAGGCGGATCGGACGGCGGTGGCGGACCGGACGGCGGTGGCGGATCGGACGGCGGTGCTGCGGCTGGGGGCGTTGAGCCCGGCGCAGACGGCGGTGTGCCGGAAGGAGGGAGATCGTCCATGGAGCCGTACTCCTCGACGAACATCTCCCAGACGGACAGGAACAAGGCGGCGATCACCGGCCCGATCACGACGCCAGACAGCCCGAACGCGGCCAGCCCGCCCAGCGTCGAGAGCAGGATCAGGTAGTCCGGCATCTCCGTGTCGCGGCCCACGAGAATGGGCCGAAGCACGTTGTCGGCCATCCCGATGATGAGCACGCCCACCCCGACGACGATGCCCGCAGCAACATACTGGCCGCCCGCTGCGAGCAGGATCGCGGCGGGAACCCACACCAGCGCCGGGCCGACCGCTGGCAGCAGCGAGGCGAGTGCCATCACCACGCCCCAGAGCACCGGCGCGGGCAGTCCGAGCGAAGCGAACAGGATGCCGCCAATCGTGCCTTGCACGACGCCCACCACCACGGTGCCCTTGATCGTCGCGCGCGACACGTCGGCGAACTTGCGGAAGAGCCGCCGCTCGCGGTCGTCGCCCAGCGGTAGCGCCCGGACGAGGCCTGCGGTGAGACGCTGGGCGTCCTTCAGGAAGAAGAACAGCAGGTAGAGCATCAGCCCGAAGAGCACCGCAAAGGTGACCGTGCCTTGCCCGAACTCGACGGCGCGGTTGGCTGCCGCCTGGCTCACCGTGAGCGCCGCGTCGGACAGCCCCGCCTTCACCCGCTCGAAATCGACCCCCGCTCGGTCGAGGTAGCCAGCTACCACCGGCAGCGCCTCCTCGAAGCGGCGGATCGGCTCCTGCAGGTCGAATTCGCCAGCCGCAAGCCGACGGTAGAGGCTGGCAGCCTCTTGCGCCATGGCCGCCCCGATGGCGAAGAGCGGGAGGATCACCGCACCTAGGATCACGAGCAGCGTCAGCACCGCCGCGATCCCAGCGCGGCCGCCGAAGGCGCGCGCGAGCCGCCATTGGAGCGGGTAGAACAGCACCGCCAGCACCGCCGCCCAAAAGACGGGCTGAAGGAAATCCAGGATCAGGCCCAGAAAGGCGAGCGTGACGAGCACGAGCAGCGTCAGAAACGCGCCGTGCCGGATCGATTGGGTCCGCATGGACATTGCGGGCAGTGGAGGGAAACGAGTAGGGAGCGGCCGTAGGAATGCACAACGGTGCCGCTTCCGAAGAAACGACACCGTTGCAGGAAAGGTCGGCCAATCGCCGGGGAATCGCGGGGCTGGCTCAGAACGTCACGTCGAACGAGCCGCTCGAAATCTGGATCTGATCTTGGTTGTTGTTCTGAACCGTGACAGTGAACGTCCCCTTGGCGCTGCCTGCCGTGAACTCGGTCAGGTTGACGGTCCCAGAGAGTCCTGCATAGGTGTTGTTGGGGTCCGTCGAAGCATTCTGGTTCCTGGAGTACGCCACGATAGCGCCGAACGGAGGCGAGTATTGACCGGTCGCTGCATTCGTGATCGAGATCGACAAGAACTCTTGGTTCGAATTTCCAGTCTGGCCGACGTTTTCTATGCCGGTAATGTTGAACACGCCCCCGTCCGTGATGACCTGAATGCAGACCGCGTCGAAGGTGCTGCCCCCAGCATTCGCGGTGAAAGTGCCTGAGGCTTGATTTGCGGTGGGGCAGCCCGCGGCGTCGTCGCCGCTGTCACCGTCGTCCGAGGAGTCGCAGCCAGCGAGGGGCAGGGCGACGAAGGCGAGCAGGAGTGCAAAGAGGGTGGAGAAGCGGAAGGGAAGCATGGGAGCGAAGGCTAGTCGAAGGGGGCACCCGGCGCGGCGGCTCGCCAAACCAGGTCGTGTCCCATGCTAGCCGTCGCTCGCCCCCGGGCACCATCCCCAGTTGCGGTGATTTCGACAGAGCGCGGATGGCGACCAGGGGACATCCCGAAGCGAAATCGCTTGCGCAAGCCCCAGAAGGCCGTTTGCTTCATCGCCAATCGCCAATCGCCAATCGCCAATCGCCAATCGCCCTACACGAACTCGTCCATCCGGTGCGCGCCGAGGTAGTCGACGATGTGCTTCACCTGCTGTGTTGCGTCGAGGTTGCAGACGAGAACGGCGTCGTCGGTGTCCACGACGGCGAGGTCGCGCACGCCCACGAGCACCACGAGGCGGTCGGCAGACCGGGCGTAGCAGCGGCTCGAATTGTGGGCGATCACGTCGCCGTCGGTGGCGTTGCCCGCGTCGTCTTTGGCCGAGCGCTCGTAGACCGCGCGCCAGTCGCCCACGTCGCTCCAGCCGAAGCTGCCGGGCACCACGTGCACGTCGTCGGCGCGCTCCATGATGCCATAGTCGATGGAAATTTTGGGGCTGCGCTCGTACGCGTCGCGGACCTGGTCTTCGGTGGTGTCAGCCGGGGTGCCGATCCCAGCGAAACAGGCGTGGACCTCTGGGAGGTGCTGCGCCATCGACGCGAGGATGGAGTCGGCGCGCCAGATGAACATGCCCGAGTTCCAAAGAAAGTCGCCCGAGTCGAGGAAGCGCTCGGCGGTGGGCAAGTCGGGCTTCTCGGCGAAGGTTTTCACGGGGAAGGCCTGCGGCCCGGCTGCGCCGTCGCCGCCCGCGGCCTGCGTGGTGTCGTACTGAATGTAGCCGTAGCCCGTCTCAGGGTGCGTCGGCTCGATGCCGATGGTGACGAGCGCGCCGGGCGTCTGGGCCTTCGCGACGGCGGCGTCGAGGACGGCGTGGAAGCGCGCGGGCTTGTCGATGAGGTGGTCGGCGGGGAGCACGACCATCGTCGCGTCGGGGTCGAGCGCGCGGATCGTCGCGGCGGCAAAGGCGATGCACGGGGCCGTGTTGCGCGCGATGGGCTCGGCGAGGATGTTCTCGGGCGGGACGGCCGGGAGGTGCTCGCGCGTCTGCTCGACGTACTTCGTGTTGGTGACCACGAACACGTGCTCGGCGGGGATCATCGGCTGGAGCCGCGCGAACGTGTTCTGGATCATCGACGAGGCGCCGAAGACATCGAGGAACTGCTTGGGTTGGGCCTGGCGGCTGCGTGGCCAGAAGCGGCTACCGACGCCGCCAGCCATGATCACGGCATAGAGGGACATGAGCGAGGAGGGTTGTGTGCGAGGGGGGTAGGGGCGGGAAACGGACACGCAGCAAAACGGCTAAACTGCATGACTGCCGCACCGCCGCCCTGAAGATAGCCGACCTCGTGGCCGACCATTTGCCAGACCTAGCTGCATCGCGCCCGGTCGTGCACGTCACGACGGTGCACCCGCTGCGTGACCCGCGCATTGCTGCAAAAGCGGTGCCGAGCCTACGTGCGGCCGGGTTTGATGCACGGCTCATGGCGCGGCACACGCACTCGGAAACGATCCGCATGCGCGTCGCGGGTGGCGTGGCCGATGTGCCGGTCGTAGCGCTGCCGCGTCCAGGCAGTGCAGGGGGCCGCCCTTCGGCGCTGGAGCGGGTGCTCGTGCAGCGCACCGTGTGGCAGAAGCTCGCAGCGCTGCGTCCCGCCCTGATCCACCTCCACGACCCCGAACTGCTCCCGCTCGGGTGGCGCGTGCAGCGTCGCCTCGGAGCGCGCGTCGTCTACGACCGCCACGAGGCCTACGACCGTCGGCCCGGTCCCGCTGGGCGTGCTCTGTCTCGCCTGGAGCGCTGGGCGTTCGGCTGGCTTGACCGCACGGTGATTGCCGAGGCGTCGTACGCCGCTGCGCTGCCGCTCGGTACGCCGCATACGCTCGTCCGCAACCACGCGCTGGCACCGGCCACGCTGCCCCTGCCGAAGACGTTGCCGACCGGCGAGACGCCGTTGCGTCTGGTGTACGCCGGGACGGTCTCCGAAGCACGTGGCCTCACGACGATGCTCACGGCGCTGCGGCTGGCGCGCGAGGCAGGGCACACTTGGCACCTCACGCTTGTCGGGCGCGCGCCGCTCGCAGCAGAGCGTACCCGCGCCGAGGCGTTTCTGCGCGCCCACGCGCTGCACGACCACGTCACGCTCGACGGCTGGACTGCGTTCGTGTCGCCTGAGGCGATGGCCCCGCACCTTGCCGCGGCCCACGTGGGGCTGTGCATGCTCACGCCGCGCCCGAACTACGTGGGCTCGATGCCGACGAAGCTCTACGACTACCTCCAGCATGCGTTGCCCTTCGTCTGCTCGGACGTTCCGCTGTGGCACGACTTCGCCACCGAAACCCGCGCGGGCCTCACGTGCCGTCCCGATGACCCCGCCGCGCTCGTCGATGCGATCGAACGACTCGTGGCGGACGCCTACGCTGGGTATACGAGCGGGGCCGCCGAAGCGGCCCCGCAGTATCGCTGGGACACGGAGGCCGCGAAGCTCGTCGCGCTCTACCGCGATCTGCTCGCAACTGGCTGAGGCGAGGTGCGGCCGAGTCTACCGCACGAGCAGCACCGTCTCGGTGGCGGCGAACGTCTCGCCGACGACGCGCACCACGTAGAGCCCGCTCGGCAGCGTTGCGGCGTCGAGCGTGAGCGTCTGCGACGCGTTGGCAGCGACGGGTCCGTCGTGGAGGACGCGCACGCGGCGGCCCAGCGGGTCGTACACCTCGGCGCGGACCTCTTGGGCATCACGCACGCGAAGGGCGAGCGTGGCCGACTCCGTGAACGGGTTTGGGTAGGCAGCGCTCAGCGAGAACGCCTCCGGCAGCGGCGCCTCGTCCTCCGCATCGACGCCGACGCCGTAGAAGAGCAGCGCCCACTGTTCTAGGCTGCCGGTGTCCTGACCCGCGCCGTCGCATGCGCGGAGCGTCCACGTGCCGCGGGGATCCTCGCCGTTGAACGATGCGAGCGTGCCGACGCCCGTTGTGCCCGGGCCACCTTGCTCAGGCCGACCCTCGAACTCGTAGAACGGCGCGCCGGGGTTGTGGTCGCCCGACGTGCCGAACAGGTCGGCGGTGCCGCTGTCGCTGAAGAGCGCGTCGAGGTTGGCGGCACCCGTGCCGAAGGTGCCCGCACCGGGGCGGTCGAGCAGGTTCACGATGGTGCCTGCGGGGCTTTCGAGCTGCACGCGGAGGTCACCGCGATAGGTGTGGGCGATCACCACGCCCACCTTGAGCTCGCCCCAGGAAAACGAACTGGCCACGTCGAGCGTGGTGCCGCCAAGCGAGGGGCAGCCGTCATCCGGGAGCGCATAGCTGCGGGTGCTCGTGAAGGTCTGGTCGGCGGCCTGGAACACCTCGATGCGGGTGACGACCTGGAGCGGTGCGTCGAGCAACGACTGCGAGACCGTGCCGAGGATGCGCAGCGTGCCGCTCGCGGCGTCGGTGAGCGCGACATCGAAGCTGAGCGTAGAAGCGCCACCCCCTGCGATGCCGAAGTCCCAGGTGACGGTGCCACCTGCCTCGCTGACGGTACCGACGGACGTGTCGGCGTTGCCCGCATAGACGAGCCCTGCCGGTAGCGTCGTCGCGAAGGTGGCGCCGTTGGCATCGCCGTCGGTGAAGTTGTTGACGGTCAGCGAGAGGCGCACCGTCTCACCGGCCGAGGCCTGCGTTGTGCTCGCTGTGAGGGCTGCAGCGACGCCCTGGCCGGCTTCGCGCCCGCCGAGCGTTTCGACGCCGCTACCCGCCGGGTCGAGGAAATCGTCGAGGCCGCCGGCCATCGAGCGGAACATGCGGCCGTACCAGTCAGGGTCGTCGTTGCCGCAGGCTGCAAAGCCGCCGTGGAGCTGGCCTACGATCTGCTGGTCGGCGTTGTAGATCGGCGAGCCCGAGGAGCCGCCTTCGGTGGTCCCGAGGTCCCAGTCGTCCACGCGGATGTAGGCGGCGTTGGGGTCGACGGTGTCGCTGAGGTAGGACGTGATGGTGGTGGGGTCGTCCTCAAACGAGATACGCTTTTCTTCCACGTTCGGGTGGTGGATGGCGACGACCGAGGCGGGCGCGATGTCGCGGCGGTCCCAGCCGGAGAGGTAGACGTTGTGGCTTGGATCGAACGGATCGTCCATTTCGAGGAGCGCCCAGTCAGAATTGGCGGCAGAGCCGAGGAGGCGCGTGCCGCTGTTGAACTGAGACAGCGGGCCGTCGCCGGGGCCGCCGCTTGCCGGCGAGCCGACGGGGCGGCACGTCGAGTTCTGGTAGTTCCAGTAGATCACAATGCTCGACGCGTTGCCGGTGCTGTTGCCGCAGTGGTTAGCGGTGAGGAAGAGCGGCCGGCCGTCCTCCAGCGCGTTGTTGATGGCTGCACCGGAGCAGATGTCGGTGCCGCCGCGGGTGTAGGCCCCGGACGAGCGGATAATGTTGCGGTAGTCGTCGCCCTCGGGGCATACCACGTCCACGTTGCACGAGCCGGAGGCGACGCGGCCGTTCTGGCGGTCATACTGCTGGCGCTGCTCGGCGGTCAGCCCGAACGGGCGATAGGCGTGGGCGATCTGCCCGATCTCCAGATCGAAGTTGGGCGCCTGCCCCGTCTTGGAGCGGGGGAGATTGACCTCGATCGTGAGGTCATCACCCGGCACGACGGGCGTCCACAGCTCGCCGTGCTGCTCGTTGTCGGCAGCGGTGAAGGCGCGGAAGAGGGGCGCCTCGCCGGTGGGGTAGAGCCAGAGCGTCGCGCCCTCGGGGAGTCGGAACTGCGAGAAGCCCACGTTGAGCGAGTAGGCGCCGGGCGACGTCACGCGGAGCCGCCACACCTGGCGGCCATCGGCGAGGGCTTCCCAGGTGCCTCGGGTGCGCGCGTCGAGCGCCATCGCCACGGGCTCGGCGAAGCGCTGCGCCGTCGGCGTACCGGCTGTGCGCTGCCGTTCGGACTGTGCCTCGTCACGCGCGAGCAACGCGTCGTTGTCGAACGAGGGGAGAGCGATGCGTTCGACTTCTGAGAAGGTCGCGGTCGGCGCGTGGAAGCTCGCTGGGCGGGCCTCCGATTGGGCACGAGCGGGCGCAGCGAAGCTGAGCGCGAGAAGAAGGACGTAGGCCAGAGAGGACAGTACCGTAGTGGGGCGCATGCGTGGGGGAGCGGTTGGGGCGGAAACGGGGCGATTGGGGACGGCAGGTCGCGTTGCCGCAACCGATGTGCCGAAACAGCGCCGCGGAGGCGCGCAGCAGCGAAGGGACTCGGGGAGCGGGTCAGCGAGTGCGGACCTGGCTACAGCACGAGCACGATCGCGAGGATAATAAAGAAGTAGGCGATTAGCCCGAGGTAGGCCCACCGCCAGGGCTTCTCGCGGGCGACGAGGCCCGCCCACGAGAGCGTCGTCGCGTCGAGCGTCGCGGCGTCCTTCGGGCGGTCGCCGAGGCTGCCCACGAGCGTACCGACGACGGCCACCACAAGGCCGATCAAGTTCCACCACATCCAGTGCACGCTCGGGACTTGAAGCCACAGAAACACGTTCACGCCCACGCCGGCGACGATGCCGAGCCACACGCCCCGCGTCGTCGCGCGTCGTGTGAGCAGCCCCACCGCGAAGGCCGCCAGGATCGGCCCGTAGAACGTCGATCCGATCCGGTTGATCGACTCGATGACGGTCGCGTCGATCCCACCGACCACGAACGCAAAGCCGACTACGATCGCGCCCCAGATCACCGTCGTGATGCGGCTCCAGGTGAAGCGGTTGGCCGAGGCCGGGAGGCGATCCTCCAGGAAGTCCTGCATCGTCGCCGCCGAGAGCGAGTTGAGCGCCGAGTCGAGGCTCGACATCGCCGCCGAGATGAGTGCGGCGAAGAGCACGGCGCGGAGGCCAGGCGGCAGATGCAGGAGCACGAACTGCGGGACGAGGTAGTCTAGGCGCTCCGCCGGGATGCTCTCGCGCAAGACCGGGTCGGCCTGGTAGGCAGCGAACGCCGCGACACCGAGCGCGATGTAGAGCATGGTCAGCGGGAAGCGCGCGACGCCGTTGAGGATGAGCGAGGTGCGCGTGGCCGATTCCGACGCCGTCGAGAGCGCGCGCTGCGCCTGGCTCTGGTCGGTGGCGTAGTACGACACGTAGAGGAAGAACCCACCGATGAGGAAGCCCCAGAACGGCACCGCCCCGCCGTCGCCGAGCCCTGTCGAGGGGTCGAACGCGGTGGCGCGCTCCGCCGGGAACGCCGCGAAGAGCGCCCCAACGCCGCCCGCGAGGTCGGCCGCATACCACACGCAGACGCCCACGCCCAGCACCAGCACGCCCATCTGGATCACGTCCGAGTAGACTACCGCCGTCATGCCGCCGAGGAAGTCGTAGACCACCGTCACCCCGCCGATCACGAGGATCGTCACCCAGAGCGGCAGCCCGAGGAAGACCGAAAGCACGATGCCCGTCGCATACGTCATCACGCCGACGGCCAGTCCGCGACTCAGCAGGAAGACCGCGCTCAGCAGCGTCCGCACCGACGGTCCGAAGCGTCGTTCCAAGTAGGCGTAGATCGAGATCAACTCCAGCTTGCGGAAGAACGACAGCAGCACCATCGCCGCGATCATGGCGAGCGGAACGGCGAGTTCGTACTGCAGCCACGTGAGCCCGCCGCCCTCGCGCAACGCCACGAACGCCGGGACGGAGATGAACGAGATCGCGCTCGTCTGCGTCGCCATCACCGAGAGGCCGACGGCCCACCACTTGAGCGAGCGCCCGCCCACGAAGTAGTCGTCCTCGCTGGCCTGCCCACGGCCGAGGTACATGCTCAGCGCGATCATGCCCGCGAGGTAGGCGACGATGATGGTCCAGTCGAGCGGTGTCATAGGGGGCGGGGGATAGCGAGGCAGGAGTAGAGGATAGGGCGCACAGGGGTATAGGTGCGTGGGAGAGCGTGGGTGAGAGATCACGGTCGGGAGGACAAAGCCGATGGTCGTGGCTCATGCTCCCACGTCTTCAGACTCGCGCACCCCCAAACGCTCACGCTCCGATACGCCTCCGTTCTCCCGATCTTAGCTCCACGACCGCGCCCTGCCGCGCGGCGTGCCTCCCCGTCTTCCCGCCCCATCTCTTCGCCATGCCTCTCTCCGCTGCGCTGCTGCGCAAAGACCCCACCCGCACCCTCGACGCGCTGTGGCCCGAGGCAACGGCCTCGCTGACAACGACCGACCAGAAGACGCTGCGCACGCGGGCCGACCGGCAGTTCGGGCGTCTCCACAGTCTGCTACATCGGCTTTACGGCGAGACGTACGAGCTCGACGGCGTGCTCAAGGAGGCGCTGCGCATCGTGGCCGAGGGGATGGCTGCGCGGCCCCAGGCGTTCAAAACGCTCGACAGCGAGCGCGAAGCCGACCCGCGCTGGTTCCGGCACGAGCGGATGGTGGGCGCGATGGCCTACGCCGACCGCTTCGCCGGCACCCTCGACGGCGTCCGGGAGCAGATCCCCTACCTCAAGGAACTCGGCATCACCTATCTCCACCTGATGCCCGTCTATGCCGTCCCCGAAGGCCCCAATGACGGCGGCTTCGCCGTGAGCGACTACCGCGCCGTTCGCCCCGATCTCGGCACCATCGACGACCTGCGCGCGCTCGCCGACGCGCTCCGCGAACACGGCATCAGCCTCGCGCTCGACTTCGTCTTCAACCACACCTCCGACGAGCATCTCTGGGCACGGAAGGCCCTCATGGGCGACACGCGCTTCCAGGACTACTACTGGATGTTTCCCGACCGTGCCGTGCCCGGCGCCTACGAGCAGCACCTCCGGGAGATCTTCCCCGAGCAGGCGCCCGGCTCCTTCACGTGGCGCTCAGACATCGAGAAGTGGGTCTGGACGACGTTCAACCAGTTTCAGTGGGACCTCAACTACCGCAACCCCGAGGTCTTCCTGGCGATGCTCGAAGAGCTGCTCTTCATCGCCAACCTGGGTGCGGAGGTGGTGCGCGTCGATGCCATCGCGTTTGCGTGGAAGGAGATGGGCACGGGCTGCGAGGGCCTCCCGCCGGTGCACTGGATCGTGCAGGCCTACAACGCGCTCCTTGCCATGGCCTCCCCAGCGGTGGCGTTTAAGTCCGAGGCCATCGTGCACCCCGCCGAGGTGAAGCAGTACGTCGGCGTCGACGAAGCGCCGTTATCGTACAACCCCACGCTGATGGCGCTCTTGTGGGAGGCGCTCGCCACCCGCAACACGGCGCTGCTGCGCCGGTCGATGGAAAACCACTTCGGCCTGCCCGACGGCACCGCGTGGGTCAACTATGTCCGCTGCCACGACGACATCGGCTGGACCTTCGCCGACGAGGACGCCGCCGAACTTGGCATCAATGGCTACGACCACCGGCGCTTCCTGAACGCTTTCTACACGGGCTACTTCGACGGCAGCTTTGCGCGTGGGCTGCCGTTCAACTACAACCCCGAAAATCAGGACATGCGTATCTCGGGCATGGGCGCATCGCTGGCAGGCGTCGAGCAGGCTCTCGTGGACGGGCAGGAGGTCTGGCTCGACCACGCCGTCCGTCGCCTGGAAGTGATCCACGCCGTGATCTACAGCGCGGGCGGCATGCCGCTGCTGTACCTGGGCGACGAACTTGGCACAACCAACGACTACAGCTATCGCACCAACCCCCTCACGGCGGGCGACAGCCGTTTCGCGCACCGCCCCGCCTTCGACGGGAAGCGCGCCGCCGAACGCGACACGCCCGGCACGATCCCGCATCGCCTCGTCGGGACGATCGCGCGTCTCGCCGAACTCCGCGCCGCCACGCCCGCGCTCGGCGACACGCCGACCGTGTTTCTCAACGCTGGCAACGACCACGTTTTCGCCTTCCGGCGCGGCACCCCGGAGACGGGCTGGCTCACGGTGGCGGTCAACCTCTCCGAGCACAACCTGCTCGTCCCGACGCGCTGGCTCTCGCACGACGGGACGGACCTCCTCTCGGGCGACCTGGTGCGGGCCGGACTGTCGCTGTCGCTCGCACCGTACCAGGTGCGCTGGATCTGCGGCGTGCACGCTGGCTGAGTGCGAAAGGGCGTCCGGCGTACTTTGGTTTCGCTTCCATTTCGCCCGCATACCCCGTCTTCGATGCCCGCGCCCGGCCCTCCGCTCCTCCACGGCGACCTCGTTGAGCGCGCTGCCCGGCGCTTCAAGGTGCTCGGCGATCCGGTGCGGCTGCGGCTGCTCAACGCGCTGCGGATTCACGGCGAGCTAAGCGTGCAAGCGCTCATGGACGAGACCGACCAGCGGCAGGCGAACGTGAGCAAGCACCTCGGTATCCTCGCGCGGGACGGGTTGGTCCGCCGCCGCCGGGAGGGCGTCAACGTGTACTACTCGCTCGGCGATGCCTCGCTGCCCGGCGTCTGTCTGCTCGTGGCTAAGGCTGTGGGAGAGTAGGGAGTAGGGGGATAGCCTTTTTGTTCCGCTGTGGCTTGACTCTGGGTGGCGTGGACGGCACATTTCACCGCCTCACCGCCTCACCGCCTCACCGCCTCACCGCCTCACCGCCTCACCGCCTCACCGCCTCACCGCCTCACC
>JBCBNX010000007.1:61355-159858 GCA_039821555.1 Bacteroidota bacterium | reverse complement strand
CTCACCGCCTCACCGCCTCACCGCCTCACCGCCTCACCGCCTCACCGCCTCACCGCCTCACCGCCTCACCGCCTCACCAGCCCTATGCGCCGCCAGCGACTGATCGCGCTCTTCGTGCTGGGCGCGCTGCTGCTCAACTACCCGCTGCTCCTGCTCGCCAACCGAGCGGAGTCGGTGCTGGGTATGCCCGTGCTCTACGTCTACTTCTTCATGGTCTGGGGCGCGCTCGTCGGGCTGGCGACGTGGACCGTCGAGCGACGCCGGGACCGCGACTCGGGCCGCCGCACGGCGCTGCGTGACACCACGCCGACGCGGCCGACTCGCGCCGTGCACTGACCTCGATTCTCCACCTGGGCTTGCCGGGCCCGCTCACCTAGCCTGCCGTGCTGAGTCCCAGCGTCGTCGTTGCCGCGAGCTTGCTCTACCTGGGGCTGCTCTTCGGCCTGGCCTCGCTCGCCGACCGGCGTGCGGACCAGGGGCGCTCGGTCGTGGGGCGCTCGTCGGTCTATGCGCTTTCGCTGGCGGTCTACTGCACGGCGTGGACCTTCTTTGGCTCGGTGGGGCGCGCTGCGACCGAGGGCGTTAGCTTTCTCACGATCTACCTCGGGCCCACGCTCACGCTCCTCCTCGGCGCGTCGCTGCTGCGCAAGATGGTGCGCATCAGCCGCTACCATCGCCTGACCTCCATCGCCGACTTTGTGGCGTCGCGCTACGGCAAGAGCCAACTGCTCGGCGGCCTCGTCACGGTCATCGCCGTGGCTGGCACGGTCCCGTACATCGCGCTCCAGCTCAAGGCGGTCTCCGGCACCTTCGGCGTGCTGACCGGCAGCAGCGTGCCCAGCACGGTCGACTTGCCCCTGTCGAGCGATACCGGGTTCTACGCCGCGGTCATCCTCGCCATCTTCGCTATCCTGTTCGGCACCCGTCACCTCGACGCGACGGAGCGCCACGAGGGCATGGTGGCGGCGATCGCGTTCGAGTCGGTGGTCAAGCTCGTGGCGTTCCTTGCGGTGGGCGTCTTTGTGACGTTCGCGATGTACGACGGCGTGGGCGACCTCTTCAGCCGTGCCGCCGCGCGCACCGACCTGCAGCACCTCTTCGTCATGCCGTCGGGGTCGGAGTCGTACGGCGAGTGGGCGGCGCTCCTGGTGCTCTCGATGGGCGCCGTGTTGCTGCTGCCGCGCCAGTTTCAGGTGGCCGTCGTCGAGAACGTCGACGAGCGGCACGTGCTTCGGGCGATCTGGCTCTTCCCGCTCTACCTGTTGCTGATCAACCTCTTCGTGCTCCCCATTGCGCTGGGCGGGCTGCTCTATTTCCCAGAGGGCACGGTCGACGCGGACACGTTCGTGCTCACGCTGCCGCTGGCCGAGGGCCACCCGTTGCTGGCGCTGCTCGTGTTCATCGGGGGGCTCTCGGCGGCCACAGGCATGGTGATCGTGGCGACGGTCGCGCTTGCCACGATGATCTCCAACGACCTCGTGATGCCCGCGTTGCTGCGCGTCCAGGGCGGGAGCTTCTCCGAGCAGGCCGACCTCAGCCGGTGGGTCCTGCGTATCCGACGGGGCGCCATCCTGGCCGTCGTGCTGCTGGGCTACCTCTACTTCCGCCTCGTGGCCGATGCCCAAGCCCTTGTGTCGATCGGCCTCGTTGCCTTTGCGGCGGCGGCGCAGTTCGCGCCGGTGGTGCTGGGCGGGATGTATTGGAAGCGAGGTACCTGGGCTGGCGCCGTGTCCGCGCTGGTCGGCGGCGTGCTGGTCTGGGGCTACACGCTGCCGCTCCCTGCGTTGGCCCAAGCAAGCGGTGTCGCGGAGGGCTTTGTGACCGACGGCCTCTTTGGCTGGGCTGCGCTACGCCCGCATGCGCTGCTCGGCCTCGACGCGTTCAGCCCGATCGCCCACGGCACGTTCTGGAGCTTGCTCGTCAACACCAGCCTCTACGTCGGCGTCTCGCTCTTCACGCGGCAGGGCGTGCTCGAACACGCGCAGGCTGTCTCGTTCGTCGACATCGACCGCTTTACGGATCTCAGCGCGCCTTCAGGAGCAGCGGGTGCCACGGCCGGGCGCTCCGTCTGGCGAGGCACGGCGCTCCTCGACGACCTCCGCGCGCTCCTGGGCCGCTTCCTCGGCCCGCGCCGCGCCAACGAGGCGCTGACGACGTATCTCGCCGCCCACCCGCTCGACGAGGTTGCCCTTGACGCTGATGCCTCGCTCACGGCCGATGCGGATCTCGTCCACCATGCCGAAGCCTTGCTCGCGTCGGCCATCGGCTCGGCTTCCGCACGGGCGATGATTGCCACTGTCGTGAGCGAAGAGCCGGTGCGCGTGGACGAGGTGCTAGCCATTCTCGACGAGCAGCAAAAGACGCTCGCCTACAGCCGAACGCTGGAAGAGAAGTCGGCCGAGTTGCAGCGGCAGACCGAGCGGCTGGAGGCTGCGCGGAACGAACTCATGGTCGTCAACCAGGCTTTGCGCGAGGTGGACCGCCTCCGCGACGAGTTCGTCTCGACGGTGACGCACGAGCTGCGTACGCCGCTCACCTCGATCCGCGCCTTCGCCGAGATCATGCAGTCGACGCCCGACCTCGACCCGGAGCAGCGCGCGGAATTCCTCGGCATCGTTGTGGCTGAGAGCGAGCGTCTGAGTCGCCTCATTGGCGACGTGCTCACGTTCCAGAAGCTCAACCGGCACGCCGTTCCTGATGCCCGGCCGTTGGACCTGGAAGCCGAGGTGCGAGAGACGGTGCGCGCCGTGCGACCACTGTTCAGCCGCCGGGGGGTGGTGCTCGATGTGAACGCCACCGTATACCCCTGTCACGTGGAGGGCGACGCCGACCAGATCCGACAGGTGCTCTATAACCTGCTCGCGAACGCCGCCAAGCACGCCGACCGCGCGCTGGGCCGCGTCCGCGTCTCCATCGCCGAGCTCCGGGACCCCAGCGGCGGCCGCCCCCTCGCCCGCCTCGACGTGTCCGACAACGGCTTCGGCATCCATCCCTCCGACCACGAGCGCATCTTCGACGCGTTCGAGCAAGCGCAACACCGTCCAGCAGGCCAGGGCGATGCGCCCGGTGGCACCGGGCTCGGGCTTGCGATCTCCCGCCGGATCGTGCAGGCGCACGGCGGCGAACTGTGGGTGGAAAGCGACCTCGGCGCGGGGGCTACGTTCTCCTTCACGCTGCCCCTACTCCTGGCTCAGAAAGACGGGACGCAAGCGGCGGTCACCACCCTAGGGCTCGAGCCTGCTGGACCGGGCCATGCCGCACCCTGACCTTGCGCCGTCGTCTCGCTTTGCATACCGTCTCCGTCAGCGACGCCTCTCCCCCGTTGTTTCACTGGCCGTGCCTCCCCCATGCCGTCCGTCCTCATCGTCGATGACGAGCCCAACATCGCCGTCTCGCTAGATTTCTTGATGCGGCAGGAGGGCTATGCCGTGCGCACCGTCCATTCGGGAGAGGCCGCGCTGGCTGCCCTCGTCGACGAGCCCGCCGACGTTGTCCTGCTCGACGTGATGCTGCCCGACCGCGACGGGTTGGACATCTGCCAGGCAATCCGCGCGAACGCCGCGTGGAAGCATACGCGGGTGCTGATGGTGAGTGCGAAGGGGCGCCCTGTAGACGAGGCTCGGGCACTCGCGCTAGGTGCCGACGGCTACATCGTGAAGCCTTTCGCCATCCGAGACGTTGTGGCACGCGTGCGTGCGCTCATGTAGCACGCGGCTCATGTAGCACGCATCAGGACGCGGCCGTCGGATTGCGTATAGCGCATCGTTTCGGCAAAACGAAACGCAGCAGGACGCTACCGCGTCTATGGGGCCGACGTTCACGCGCTCCCTTCCCGATGCCTGATCTCTCTGAGCCTGATCTTACTGCCTCCCAACCGGCTCTACGCGACGCGGTTGAGTCTGATCGGTCATACCGGGCGCGCCAACTCGATGGCATCGTGCAAGACCTCGCTGAAGGGTTGCGTGCCTCGCTCGGCTCGATCCGTGCGGCGATCGAGACGATGGCGGAGTATCCAGATATGGACGAGGCCGTCCGAGCCCAGTTCGCGGAGATCGTGCGGCAGGGGGCCGTCGAGGCGAGCGAGCGGCTGGAGGCGTCGATGGAGCGCTATGCCCACGCCGCCGCCGCAGAGCGCCCGATGCACGTCGTCCCGGCTGCGACGGTGCTTCACCGTGTCGCGGAGGCGCTCGCGTCCAACGAGGCGCTGGGCCCGTCGGGCGTGCGGACCGAAGAGCCGGGCGATACGCTGCTCATACGGGCAGACCGGGCCGCGCTCGTTGGGGTGCTGGTGTACTTCGCTGAGCGCGTACACTATGCCGTCCGTTCGCGCCCGCTTACCCTGCGGGTCCAAGCGACGGGGCAGTACGTCGCCTTCGACTTGCAGTGGGATGGGCCTCCCATCCAGCCGCACCGCTTGGAGCGATGGCTCGCGCAGCCCTACGATGATGCGGATTCCGTCCCGGATCGTGTTCCTGCAACCGTGTTGGAGCGGCACGGGGCCGAGGTGTGGGCGCAGGGCGGCGGGACGTACCCGTTGCTCCAAGTTCTACTGCCCCTCGAAGGCTAGAACTGACCAGAGCCGTCAGGTGTGAGGCGAACCCGGCCAGAAGCCCAGGTTATGTAGGGGAACCCCTTGCATACAATGTGAAGAAATCATGCGGATATCGCTTTTTGGTAATACAAACCGACGAAGCGCTTCCAGGTAACCGGTTTAATTCCTACTATTGCGGCAGCAAAGCCGCTGGAAGACCAGGTACGCGCCTGATTCTTTCATTCTTTTATTGCCAAACGGTAATATATACTCCTTTCCCCCAGGCGACATGGCAGACACGCTCACCGCTCCCACGACCTACGCGCCCCCCGAGGCCTTTGCCGCCAGCGCTCACGTCTCTTCGCACGCCGATTACGAGGCTCTGCACCAGCGCTCCGTGACTGACAACGAGGGCTTCTGGCGCGAGCAAGCCGGCCGCATTGACTGGTTCGAGCCGTTCCACACCGTCAAGAACGTCTCCTACGACCCGAAGAACGTCTCGATCAAGTGGTACGAAGGCGGCAAGCTCAACGCCTCCTACAACGCGCTCGACCGCCACCTCGGCACGCGCGGCAACCAGACCGCGCTCATCTTCGAGCCCGACGACCCGAACACGCAGGAAACGCTTCACCTCACCTACCGCGAGGTCTACGAGAACGTCTGCCGCCTCACCAATGCGCTCCGCGCGATGGGCGTCAAGAAGGGCGACCGGGTCACGGTCTACCTCCCGATGATCCCCGAGGCCGCCTACACGATGCTCGCCTGCTCGCGTGTCGGCGCGATCCACTCGGTCGTCTTCGCAGGATTCAGCCCCGACTCGCTCGCCACGCGCATCCTCGACTGCGACTCCGACTTCGTGGTCACCGCCGACCAGGGCCGCCGCGGCGGACGCACGGTCGCGCTCAAGCAAAACGTCGACAAGGCGCTCGAGCAGTGCCCGGACGTGCGCCACGTGCTCGTTGTCAAGAACACCGGCGGCGACGTCGCCTGGAATGACGCGGTGGACGTGTGGTACCACGACGCCGTCGACGGCCAGCCCGCCGAGGCCGAGCCGGAAGTGATGGACGCCGAGGACCCGCTCTTCATCCTCTACACCTCCGGCTCGACCGGCAAGCCCAAGGGCGTCGTCCACACGACCGGCGGCTACTGCGTCTACACGAGCCTCACGCACCAGTACGTCTTCGACTACCAGGACGGCGATGTCTTCTGGTGCACCGCCGACGTCGGCTGGATCACCGGCCACAGCTACATCGTCTACGGCCCGCTCATTAACGGGGCCACGCAGGTGTTCTTCGAGGGCGTGCCGACCTACCCGGACGCCGGCCGCTTCTGGGAGGTGTGCGAGAAGCACAAGGTGAGCCAGTTCTATACGGCTCCGACGGCGATCCGCGCGCTCATGGCCAAGGGCGACAGTTTCCTCGAAGGCCACGACCTCTCCAGCCTGAAGCTCCTCGGCACCGTCGGCGAGCCGATCAACCCGGAGGCCTGGCGGTGGTACCACGAGAAGGTCGGCGGCGAGCGCTGCCCGATCGTGGACACCTGGTGGCAGACCGAAACCGGCGGCATCATGATCACGCCGCTCCCCGGCGCGATCGACACAAAGCCCGGCTGCGCGACCGTCCCGTTCTTCGGCATCCAGCCGATGGTGCTCGACAACGACGGCTCCGTCAAAGAGGGCGCAACCGAGGGCATCCTCGTCATCGCCGACTCGTGGCCCAGCCAGGCGCGCACGGTCTACAAGAACCACGAGCGCTTCACCAACACCTACTTCACCGCGTATCCGGGCTACTACTTCGCCGGCGACGGCTGCCGCCGCGACGAGGACGGCTACTACTGGATCACGGGCCGCATCGACGATGTGATCAACGTGTCCGGCCACCGCATGGGCACCGCCGAAGTCGAAAGCGCCCTTGTGCTCCACGAACTCGTCGCCGAGGCCGCCGTCGTCGGCTACCCGCACGACGTGAAGGGGCAGGGCATTTACTGCTACGTCACGCTCAACGGCGGCGTCGCCGCGACCGAGGAACTGCGCAAGGAACTCGTCCAGCACGTCCGCACGCAGATCGGCCCGATCGCCAAGCCCGACTTCATCCAGTTCGCCCCCGCGCTGCCGAAGACGCGCTCCGGCAAGATCATGCGCCGCATCCTGCGCAAGATCGCCGAGAACAGCTACGGCAACCTCGGCGACACGTCGACCCTCGCCGATCCGACGGTGGTGGACGACCTCATCGACAACCGGCAAAACCGGGCCTGACCTCTCAGGCACCCGCTCCGTCCTGGTGGCAGCCGGGACGGGGCGCCGTCTCGCACTCGAGACCGTCTCGTTCCCGAGGCACCCGTCTCCCCCCGGAGGCAAAAAAGGACCGGCCCCCGTGGCAGCGAGGACCGGTCCGGTAAGAATCGCACGGTCGAATGGGTGGCAGCCCATCTGGATTAACCAGAGCCGTGCGTGCTCTCTCACACCCCAGCCACGATTCCCACCATCTCGGGAGGTATTTCATGACCAGGATGACACACGCCTCAGAAGGGCGCGCATCGGTTCGCACCGCACTTTTCGCTCTCTTGTTCCCGGCGCTCTGCCTCGCGGCCGTGCTCAGCGGCGCGCAGGAGGCGCAGGCGCAGGAGTTCAAGCTCGGCGGCTTCATCAAGGCGTCGTACTACTACGACACCCAGCAGCTCGTCGCTGCCCGCGAGGGAGACTTCCTGCTCTACCCGGCCTTCGCCACGAGCGCCGACGACGAGCCGAACGACACCGACAACCTCCTCTTCTTCCCGTTCTTCTCGCGGCTCTCGCTCGGCATCAGCGACCTGCCGGAGACCCTCGGCGCGAAGACGACCGGCTACCTCGAGACCGACTTCTTCGGGCCGGGCAACGACACGCAGAACACGCTCCGCATCCGCCGAGCAACGGTCAAGCTGGACTGGGCTACCCACGAGGTGCTCGCGGGCATGGAGTGGTCGCCGCTCTTCCTCTCGTCGTGGGCGCGCACCGTGGCCACGGAGGCCGGAGCGCCGTTCAACCCATTCGCGCGCGAGATGATGATCAAGCTCGTGCTCAAACCAGGCAACTTTCGCGTCACGGGCCTCATCTCCCAGCAGCGCGATGCCTTCCAAGAAATCCCGTTCACTCCGCCCGGCGGCGCGACGGTTCCCGGCGTGAAGCAGCAGCAGCAGGCTGGTCTCCCCGGCGTGATGATGGGGGTAGAGTATGTCGCTGAAGGCGGTAGCACGGTCGGTGTCAACAGCTATTACAAGTGGATCCGGCCGACGCTCACCAGCGACCGGTTTAGCGCGGGTACGGTTCAGGCCTACGCGAACCTCCTCACGCCCGGCCTCGAAGCGCGCGGCAACATCACCTTCGGTGGGGACCTCTCGGACCACCTCATGACCGGTGGCTATGCCGTCATTGGGCCGCTGGCGGACAACAACTTCGAGCCCCTCAACACCGTCGCGGGTTGGCTCGACCTACAAACGACGGGGGCGGTCAGCCTCGGCATCTTCGGCGGGTATCTCCAAAACCTCGGCACGGCCGAAGACGGCATCGACCCGACCACGGTGCAGTTCGTGGCGCGTGGCTACGGCGGGACCCCGATCGAGAACGTGTGGCGCGTGAGCCCGCGTCTGACCTACACCTCGGGCAAGGTCCGCATCGGTGCCGAAGTGCAGGCCACGGGGGCCAACTACGTCACTGGCGCGACGGTCGCGGACGTCTACGACGACAGCCTCACGCCCTCCGGGACCACGGAGGGCGTCATCAACATCCGCGGTGACCTCTCGGTCTTCCTCTTTTTCTAAGTCGACTCGTCATGGCTGCGTCGTGACCAGCGGCGCAGCCTGGTTTTCAACCACCTAACTCCTCTCTGGATATGGCTACCATGACCCGCCAGGCCTACTGGCAGCGCCAAGTCAAGCGCATTGCGATACTGCTGACGATCTGGTTTGTCGTCGCGTACGTGATGGGCATCTTCCTCGCCCCGACGCTCAACCAGTTCAGCTTCGGCGGCGTGCCGTTTGGCTTCTGGATGGCGCAGCAGGGCTCCATCTTCGTCTTCATCTCGCTGATCTGGATCTACGCCTACTTCTCGGACAAGGCCGACAAGGAAGCGGGGCTCAACGAGACGGAGGACACGATGTCCGCTGCAGGCGAAGGCCACTAATCACACCCTTTCCAACCTCAACCCCACGGAATCATGGGAATCCAAGAATGGACATGGGTCACTGTTGGCCTGACGTTCTCCGCATATCTCTACATCGGCTACCGCAGCCGCGTGGCCTCCACGAAGGGCTTCTACGTGGCTGGCCAGGGCATCTCGGCCATCGCCAACGGCGCGGCCACGGGTGCTGACTGGATGAGCGCCGCCTCCTTCATCTCGATGGCGGGCCTC
Organism: Bacteroidota bacterium; assembly: GCA_039821555.1. NCBI lineage: Bacteria > Pseudomonadati > Bacteroidota > Bacteroidota bacterium. The sequence goes on along the minus strand of JBCBNX010000007.1, from coordinate 150,942 downwards.
ATCTCCTTCCAGGGCTTCGACGGCTCGGTCTACCTCATGGGCTGGACCGGCGGCTACGTGCTCCTCGCCCTGCTCCTCGCGCCGTTCCTCCGCAAGTTCGGGCAGTACACCGTCCCCGACTTTGTGGCCGAGCGCTATTACTCGCAAGCCGCGCGCGTCGTGGCAGCCATTGCGGCCATCTTCGTCTCGTTCACGTACGTGGCCGGCCAGATGGGCGGCGTCGGCGTAGCGTTCAGCCGTTTCCTCGGCGTCTCGTTCGAGATGGGCGTGGTCATAGGCATGGTCATCGTCGCGTTCTTCGCGAGCCTCGGCGGCATGAAGGGCATCACCTACACCCAGGTGGCGCAGTACTGCGTGCTCATCTTCGCCTACACGGTCCCGGCCATCGCCATCGCGCTCGCGCTCTTCGGCAACCCGATCCCGCAGGGGGCCATCGGCGAAGCGCTGCCGATCCTCGACGGCCTGCAGACCGACCTTGGCCTCGATCCCTATTCGAGCCCGTTCGTGAACAACAACATGCTCAACGTCTTCTGCATCACGCTCTGCTTGATGGTGGGGACGGCCGGGTTGCCGCACGTGATCGTGCGCTTCTACACGGTCAAGAGCGTGTCGGCGGCGCGTTGGTCGGCGTTCTGGGCGCTGCTCTTCATCGGCATCCTCTACACGACGGCGCCGGCCATCGCCATCTTTGCGAAGACGGAGATGCTGCAGCAGTTCGTGAACAACGGGCCGCAGGGCTTCCTGGAACTCTCGTGGGTGCAGAACTGGGCCGAGACGGGCCTCATCGACACGGCGGCCATCGCGGCACTGCCTGAGGCGAGCGCGGCGACGGTCGGGCCGTTCCTCGGCGCGATCAACCGCGACATCGTCGTGCTGGCGACGCCAGAGATCGCTGGGCTGTCGGCGTTCATCGTAGCGCTCGTTGCTGCCGGTGGCCTCGCCGCCGCTCTCTCGACGGCGTCGGGCCTGCTGCTCGTCATCTCGTCGAGCCTGGCGCATGACATCTACGGCAAGCTCATCAACCCGAACGCGAGCGACAAGACGCGCCTCGCTGTCGGCCGCGGGATGATCCTCTTCGCCGTCGTGCTGGCGGGCCTGCTGGGCATCTTCCCGCTCGGCTTCGTGGCTGAGGTCGTCGCCTTCGCCTTTGGCCTGGCTGCGGCGAGCTTCTTCCCGGTGATCCTGCTGGGCATCTTCTGGAAGCGCGCCAACAAGCAGGGCGCGATCGCAGGGATGTCGGTCGGCCTCGTGTTCACGTTCGTGATGATCGTTCTCATGCGAACGCACATCGTGATCGGGGCGGAGCAGCCGATCCTGGATAGCTTCCTGGGCATTAAGGCGCAGGGCATCGGCGTGATCGGGATGGTGCTCAACTTCGCGCTGATGATCGGCGTGTCGCTGATGACGGCCCCGCCGCCGCCGCAGGTGCAGAACCTGGTCGAGCAGATCCGCTACCCGCGCACGATGTCGGAGGCGGAACTCGCCGAGGTCTAGGCCTCCCGAGCACGCGCGCCTCCAGGGGTGCCGTCCAGAGAGAAGGCGGCGGGGACGTGGTCCTCGCCGCCTTCGTCTGTTTGAGGGGTAGCGTCACGAACGCCGCTCAGAACACGAACTGCGCCTGGAGCACGACGAGGTGCTGGGTGGCGCGGGTCGGGTCGCCGGGTAGTTGGTTGGCGTAGGCGAGTGTGAGGCGCTCCTGGCGGTAGTCGAGGCCGCGCCGTTTGCTAAAGCTGTAGCTGGCCCCGGCGGTCACGAAGCCGTCGGCGTCCTCTTCTACGTCGTTGAAGAGCTGCTCCCAGCGCGCGAACACCTCCCCGAACTGAAAGACGCGCACCGCGCCGAAGGCCGCGTAGCCGAGCGCGTGCTGGGCCGGAGCCATGTCGGGAGCGCTGCCCCGCTCGAAGTACTGGATGCCGATCACTTCGCCTTTGAGGCGGATGGGCTGCGTGCCTGGATACGCGCCCCAGTAGACGTGCCCCGAGTAGCCGAGGTAGTCACGCCCTGGCATATCATCGTCGAGGGCTGTGTTCGGGTTGCGCGAGCCGTTGTAGCCGACGTAGCCGCCGACCTCGAAGCCAGGGACGGCGTCGGGTTCGTAGGCCACGAAGGAGCTCACCGCGAGCGGGGTCTCGTCAACTCCGCGGGTCACCGACGAGCCGCTGGGCGACTCCCGGAAGTTGCTCCGCGAACGGTCGAAGCTGCCCTCGCCGTTGTGAAGCAGCAGCTCAACGGTCACCTCGTCGGTCTGGTAGCGCGTCTCCAGCCCAAAGACGCGGCCTCGCGAGCCGATCGTGCCCCGCGACCAGCGCTCAGCGATGGCGGCGCGCTCGATGGCATCAATGCGGGTGTGGGACGTGAAGATGTACGCACGCGGTTGCGGTCCGGCAAGGTAGCCGAGTCGGAATCGCCAGCGCTCCGCAGCAAACCAGGAACCGTAGAGGTCCACGCTGTCGAGGTTGCCGCTGCCGAAGTCGACGTCGTAGTGGACGCCGAACTGCGCGAAGCGGGCTGTGGCCCGAAATCGGGCGCGACGGATGCCGAAGCCGATGCGCTGTGTGTCGTCGTCTGCGCCGTCAGCCGTTTCCGCGGTGACACCGGCCGAGAAGCGGGGTTGAAACGTGCCGCTCAGTCGTAGTCGAATGTCGCCTGCCGTCGTTTCCACGGCACGGGGCTCCTCTTGGGCGTGGGCCTCAGGAGAGAATGACACGGCCGCAAGCACGAACGCGGAGGCGACAGTGCATAGAAAACGAAAGGGACGTCGCATAGACAGAGAGAGGAGAGGGGGGAGTGAGAAAGCAATGAGCCGCGACAGAAGTGCAAAGCGCGCCAAATCACCGCAAAGGGCAGAGCAAATCAACCGAAAGGGGACGACGGAGGGTCCCCAGCGTGCTACGATTTTAGCGTCGCCGAACGCGGCTGGTGTTGCTGGGAATGCTACCTTCCAGCTCCTCAGGTCTTCCCCTAGTCTGACCGAACCCACGCTACCGATCCATGGCCGACTCTCCTGCATCTCGTACCGGCGCCAGCCGCCACCTCAGGATCATTGGTGCGCTGATGCTGGTCGCCACCGTCGTGTTTGTGGTCACGCGGCTCGACTCGTTTAAAGCGAAGCTGAGCGACATGGCGGCAGTGACCGAGGGCCGCGATGCCGCCGCCAACCTGACCTCGCCGGATAGCCTCCTTGCTTATGTGCTCCGCCATCCCGAGCAGGCATCCCTGGTGGTTTTCGACACCAACGCGCCAGACGACGGCCTCTTTGTGGGTGCGGAGGTCGAACGCCCGGTCACGGGACTGCCTACCCTGCTACTCGCGACCGCGTACGCGACGGACGTTGCCGAGGGCCGCCTCGACCCCGACGACGTCGTTCCATACGTCCGCGACTGGGCGGCGACCCTGGAGGCAGAACAGGTCGACTTGGGCGGGCAGCGGTTGCTGCCGGCTAGCCTCGGTGCCTTTGCCTTGCCGGCCATCGAGGGGGATCGCCACCTTGCCACGTTGGCCCAGATGGGGCTCGCCGACACGTTGGTTGTGCAGGAGGGCGAGGGCCGACCCCAGGACGTCATCGACGTGCAGATGCGCATGCCTGTGCAGCGGGTGGTGGAGGCTGCAGCCCGGTTCGGCGATCGGCCGAGTGCGGACTACCTGACGCTCCTCCTCGACCGACGCGCCGTAGCAGATCTTGCCCGCGACCACGCCCTCGGCCCGCCAGTACCAACGAGTGGGCTCTACCTCGCTTGGACGCCGACCTATCGCGGTGCGACGGCACAGGAGCGGTTGGACGGCTTCCTCGCGCTCTCATCCTCGCAGCAGGCTGACACCGCCTTCGCCGTCGCTGAACGGCTCCGCGAGGACGAGCCGTACGGTGCTCGGGAACGGGAGCGACTGCGCTTCGAGAGCCTCGGCATGACCGTCGAGCAGCAGCGCGATGCCGCCCGAGCATCGTTTCCGCAGGGCACGGCGAAGGCCTATGCGGACGTGCTCGCGGCCGTCGCCACGGGTGCTCTCGTGAGCGACACCGTGTCGGCAACGGTGCACCAGACGCTCGGCAACCCCATCGAGCTGTTTTCGTCCGTCGTCCCCGATGCCGAGGTGAAAGGCAAGGCTGGAGGCTTCACAGGCCTCTACTCCATCGGCGCGTATGCACGCCGTCCGGACGGCACGGCACGCGTGGCGGTCCTTCTCATGCAGGACCTGCCCACGGCTGTGTTCATCGAGACGGGACGGCAGGCCCTCGACCAGGGCCTCGTCGCGATCCTGCTCGGCAGCGACGCCTTTTTCGAACAAGCGAGAGAACGGGCGGCGAGCTAGTTGCCGAGTTCGTATTTCACGCCCAGGAATGGGAGCAGCGGGAGCTGGTCCACGCGCCGCACCGTGAAGATGTCGAAGTAGAACAGGTTCGCGCGGTCGTACACGTTGATCGCACCGACCTGGACGCTCAGATCGCCGGGGCCGAACTCGAAGGTGCGTGACACCGACACGTCGAGGCGGTGGTAGGCGGGGAGGCGGCCGTTGAACGGCTCGCGGTAGAGCACGCGCGGGATGCCGAACGTCTCCGTGACGTCGGGCAGTGGGAAGAAGGGGACGTACGTGTCGAAGCCAAATGGGCGCGTGAAGGGGAGGCCGGAGCCGTACTGCCAGCGAACGCTCGCTTCAAACCCGCCAAGTTCGAGGCTCGCGAGCGCGTTGACTTGGTGGCGGCGGTCGTGCGGCGGGTTGTAGGTCTGAGGGCCGACTGGCCCGTCGCCCGAGAGCGGGGCTTGCTGGATGGTGTACTCCGTCTCGGCGAGGCCGTAACCGACGAAGGCGTAGAACGGGCCGCGCTGCCACTCCAGGCGGGCGTCGATGCCATAGACGGTGCCCTCGGCGGGCGTGAGGCTGGTCGTGAAGCGCGCGAGGGCGCTCCAGATGGGCACGGCCAGGTTGCGCAGGCGCTTGCCATAGCCTTCAGCTACTAGCTTGAAGGGCCCAATCTGCTGCTGAATCCCAACCATGGCGTGCAGGGCCTCGGCCGGCTCGTCCGACACGTTGATCGCGTTGTCCGGGTCCTGCTCTTCCGCAAGCGGATTGGGGAGCCAAGCCAGAAACACCGAACCGGCGTCCCGCTCGTCGCTGATGCCGTTGACCGTCTGGCGGTAGACGCCGGCCGCCCCGCTGATCTGCGTCGGTCCGTCGACGCCCCAGGGCTGCCAGTTCATCCGGATTCGAGGCTCCAGGCTCGCCGGGTAGTCGCCGTAGAAGGTCGTGATGTTGAGGCCGGGCTGCAGCGTAAGGCCATAGCTCGCTTGCCATTCGGCTTCAACGTATCCGCCCGAGGCGAGCAGGCGCTTCTCGTCGGCTGAGATACCGACGAACTGGCCGCCGAGCCGGTAGTTGAGGTCGTCTGTGCGGGTGAAGAGGCCGCCGCTGAGGCGCAGGCGCGGGCGGAGGTGCGTCAGGTGCGCCTCGGCGTTGAAGAGGAGCGCCGACGACTCGCGTTCCGGGCGGGCCGAAGTCCCGACTGAGTTGCTGACATACGACACGCTGGCGCTCGTCTCGAACTCGTAGGGGACGTTGCGCGGAAGCAGCACGCAGCGTCCGCCCAGAGCCGCGTTGTTCCAGCCGAAGACATCGCCGTCGGGGTCGCGCGGGTCGACTTGGCCCTCGTCGAAGGTGTAGAGGCCCGTGAGGCTGCAGCGGCCCGTCTCGGCTTCGGCGCGGGTGAGCTTGACGTATACGTCGCCGAAGCGGAGGGGCAGGTCTTCGCCGTAGAGCGAGCCCGTCTGCTCGATCACGGAGGCCCGGACCGAGCCGATGACGGACAGGACGCCTGGCGTGATCGGTCCCTCGGCCTGAGCGGAGAGCAGGAACGGGCTGGCCGACCCCGACCCCGCGAAGCGCTGGTAGTTGCCCTCGCGCATGGTCACGTCGAGCACCGAGGCGATGCGTCCCGAGTAGCGCGCGCCGAAGCCGCCCGCGTAGAACTCGGTATTGGCGACGAGGTCTTCAGGGAAGGCGGAGAAGAAGCCGACGATGTGAAAGGGCTGGTAGACGAGAGCGCCGTCCATCAGCACGAGGTTTTGCGGCGGCGTCCCGCCTCGCACGTAGAGGCCGCCGCCTCGGTCACCGACGGCCACGACGCTCGGCAGCGCCTGGAGGTAGCTGGCGAGGTCACCGGACAGGTCCGGCGTCGGAATGCGGGCGAGGTCTTGCGGGCGAATCGACTGACGGCCCGCCTCGACGGACGCTGCGCCGCCGTCGGCCTCGACCTGCACCTCGCCCAGCGTCTGGCCGGGTACAAGCGCCACGGTGACATTGACAAAGGACTGCTGCCCCAACAACAGCGTGTCGATGCTCGTCTCGTAGCCAACGAACGACACGCGGAGGGTGTAGCGGCCTGCGAACCGACCCACGAGCTGGAACACGCCGTCGCCGTCGGTCACCGTTTGCGTCGGCGTCGCGTTCGGGTTCGCGAGGCTGAAGAGCCCGACGGTTGCCCCCGGCAGGGCAAGGCCGTTTTCCTCGTCGGTGACGAAGCCTCGCACCGAGTTGGTAATGGGTTGGGCCTGCACCGTGGTCGCGAAGGTCGCTACGAGGAGCGCCACGAGCACGGGCAGGCGTAGCCTAGACGCTGGGTCAGACACCCGATCAGCCATTGCACCCCGCTTGGTTCAGCGAGAACACGCCGCGCAGCGCGTCCCACTCCGTTCCTAAAGTCAAAATTCCACCTACGAAGCCGAGCCCTCCTTCCACGTTGTTCGTTTCGGACGACGGCAGCACGAGTTCCTCGATGTCGAACAGCTGGAAGTCGGGCCACTCGCTGGTGGTGGTGGCCAGCACAATCTCCGCACGCCGAAGACCGGGACAGACGGTTCCAACCGAGCCGGTCAGGGCTTCCTGGACATCGGCGTAGGCGTTGAAGGCGAGGGTCAGGCGTCCGTTCGGCGCCCGCGTGAGCTGGTCCGTATAGCTCAGCTGGAGCGTCGTGTTCGGGTTGGCTAGCTCGTAACGTATCTGAAGGTCCGCGACTTTGTCGACCTCGAAGATGGTGAGGGCCTGCGACATCGGCGGGTTGTCGGGCGAGGAGGCCAATGAGATGCCGGACTCTAGCTCGGGCGCGGGAATCTCGTTCGGCGTTCGGAACGTAGCGGACGCCGACGCTCCATCAGGTGCAGCGGCTGTAATCCGGTAGGACGTGCTCGCCGCGATCGGAGCAGCCGTCCAGAAGTTGTGGAGCCGCGCACCGTTCTCGTAGGTGAAAACGGAGTCGCGTAGCGTGACCGAAGTGCCCTGGTTCAGGTCGTCTAGCGTAATGGTCGCGTTGACCTCAGGGTCGGCGAACGCGGACTGCTGCAGTTCGCTCACGCGGACGTATTGCGTGTCGGCCGAGACGTCCAAATACCCCTGGATCGAGAACCGAGCTTCTGCGTCTTCGAAGGGGTCGAAGCTCTCCTCGCACCCGACAAGCAGCACGGCCGAGAGGACGATCGCGAAAAGGCGCACGGGCATGGAAGCAGGGGGAGAAAAGCGAGCCTGAAGGTAGGATGGAGAGCGGAGGGCGGCAAGCCGAAGGCGCCTTAGAGTTGGCAACTGGCTTGGTTGATCGAGAAGGCCAGCGTCAGCGCCAGCCACGGTCGGCGCTGCGTCGCGACGCCCCCGACGAAGCCCAGTCCTCCTTCCACGTTGGAGACCGTCCCGGGAAGGACCAGCCGTTCGAGGTCGATGAGCGCGAAGTCCGGCCAGGCGTCGGTGGTTGTGGCGATGAACACTGCTGCACTCTCCAGGCTAGGACAGAAGCCAGCGGTGCCGCCTGTGACCTGTTGCTGGACGTCGGCGTAGGCATCGAAGCCAAGTTGGAGAACGCCGTTGGGGTCACGCCGCACTTGATCGAGGTAGGAAACAGTGACGCGCGAACCCGTCTCCGCCAGCACATACTCGATGCGGAGGTCGGCCAGCTTCTCCACGCCCGGGATTGAGATTGCCTGCAGGTTGGGCGGGTTCATCGCGTTCGACGCCTCTGTGACTCCGGCGTTGAGAAATGGCTCTGGCGATGGTGCTGGCGTTTGGATCGTAGCGCTCGCGCTGGAGCCATCGGAGGCCGTCACCGAGAGCCGGTACGTCGACGACGGCGCAATGGGGACGGCCGTCCATGGTGCGTGTACCCGAGTGCCCGAGGTGAAGGTCAGCAGCGAGTCGCGCAACTCGGTCCTGGTAGCCCCGCTTACCTCCTCCAGCACGACGACGGCGTCCAGCTCGTCTGTGAGAAAGATCGACTCACGGAGTTCGCTGACGCGCACGAACTGGGTGTCCGCCGACACGTCCAGGTAGCCGAACACGGAGAACCGGACATCGGTCTCCTCGAACGGGTCAAGGGAAGTCTCGCAGCCGCTACTAGCCAGGGCTAGGGCGAGCAGGCCGCAGCTGAGGAGCAGGTAGGCGTGGACGGTCATCGAGCAACAGCGATCAACACGGCTCAGGTGCCCGAGCTGGGTCCTGCACGCTTGGTCGTGATCAGGATCACGCCGTTGGCCCCGCGCGCCCCGTACATCGCCGTGTCGGAGGCGTTCTTGAGGACCTCAATCGAGGCTACGTCCCGCGGGTTGACACCGGTGAGTGCGCCCGCCGACGACGGCCGAATCGGCATGCCGTCCAGGATGAAGAGCGGGTCGGAGCTGCTGTAGAGCGACGAGCTGCCCCCGCGAATCCGGATCACGAGGTTGCCTCCGGACTCGGTCACGCGGACGCCCGCAATCTGCCCGCGCAGCATCTCTTCGACCCGCGCGATCGGGCGCCCTTCCAGATCCTCGGCATCGACGCGGTCGGGGTTGTGCGCTTCACCCGAGCCTGGGGTCGTGCCCTCAGTAGTGGCGTCGGTTACGACGCAGCCCGTCCAAAGCACGCCCACTAGGGCAACGAGGAGGGCGGAAAACAACGAGGTACGCATGGCAGACCTGCAGGATGGTGGTCGAAGCAACCGAAGTGGACGTGCGTCAGCGTCGTAGCACGTCCGCCCCTGCCGAGACGATACGGCTTCCAGGTTGTTTCGCCAAGTGAAAGCCCTTCCAGAAGGCCATGGCGACGATGAGCGGTCTGCTCAGTCGCCGAGCGGTAGGGACACCGCGCGGCGCACGTAGTCGGGGCCTGTGCCCTCGAAGCTGATGGTGGCTTCGTAGTGCCGAGCCTCAGTCTCGCGCACGGCCACGCCGTCGGCACCGATGACCGTGCGGGGCGAGCGGATACCGAAAGCGTACGTCTCGCCGCCGACGCCTTCGAGGAGCAGGTTGAGCGCCCCGTCCTCGGCCCGGTCGCGGAGGATGCGCAGGCCCATGCTGCGCGCACCGGAGTCGGCAGGTTCGTGGCGCACGTAAGCGCCGGTCCCGCTGTCCGTCGCCACCGTGATCTCGGTGCGGTCCCCGAGGGGAATCGACGCCACAACGCGCTGCACATCGCCCTCGGTGACAAGGTCGCTTTCGAGGAACTCGCCGTTCACGAGGAGGCCTTCCACGATGGCGTCGAGAGGGAAGGCGGGGGCGAAGTCGAGTGTGGTGCTGCCGCTGCCCGTGTCGTGGACGAACACGAACGAAGTCGCATCGTCGTAGCGCTGCATCGTGATGGCGAAGCGCGCGTCGCCCACGGCGGCGTTGGTGAGCGCGAGGCGGTCCCAGTCGTGGGGCAACTGCGGCGCGAAGCGGAGCGTGGAGCCGTCGGCGGTAGCGTCGAGGCCGAGCATGCCGGTGACGGCGGGCGTGGCGACCATCGCCTCGCTCCAGACTTGGAGGTGGCTGCTGCGGCCGAACGCCGTGTTGAAGTCGCCGGAGAGGAGCTCGGTGACGTAGCCGAGCGCGTCCTGCCGCGTGAGCAGCGCGCTCGCCATGAGGCCCTGGTAGCCGACGTGCGGGCGCGCGTAGCTGTAGCCGCCCATGGATACCCAGCCAGTGAAGAGCGGCCACACGGAGCCGTTGTGGTACGAGAGCGGGTCGTAGCGCTCGCTCTGCGCGTCCAGGATGCGCGCGCCCCAGTCAGTGGCGACGTGTCCGCTGCCGAGCGCGTCAAGCGCCCGCTGCGCGCGGTCGTGGTCGAGCGTAGCCCACCAGAAGGGCACGCCCTGCATCGCGGTGTTCTCGGGCATTACAACGGCATCTTGCTCTGTGGCGATGCCGCCCTGCGAGAGCGCCGTGCCCGCCTGCGCGCCCTCGTCGGGGATCAGATTCGTTGCGTCGGGGAAGTGCGTCGTGACGGCGTAGAAGCCCTCGTCTGCGAGCCAGTATTTCGCTTCGGAGGCCGCGCGGGTGCGTTCGGCGTTGGCCCGCGCCTGCTCAGCCAGATCGCCTTCGCCCAACGCGTCGGCTATCTCGGCGAGGCTCTCGGAGGCTTCGATCCAGAGGCCTTGCATGTAGAGCTCCTCGTGCGGCGGGTAGAGCAGGCCGCCCTCGACCCAGCCGTGTCCCACGCCCGTGTTGTCCAGGAGGTCGTTGCCGTCGCGGTCGGTGCCCTCGGAGAACGCGTAGGCGGCCTTGGCCGAGTCCCAGTGCTTGCGGAGAAACGCATCGTCGCCCGTTGCGCGCCAGAGGTCGGCGAGGACGATGAGGTAGAGCGGTGTCGCGTCGGCGCTGGCCCACGGGTAGGGGTAGTCCTCGAACCACGTCAGGAACGTCGCGCTCTGGCTGATCTCGTGCGGGATTTTGCCGTCGGCACGCTGGAACTGCTGGAGGAAGTCGAGCGCGGTCTTGGTCGTCTCGAAATCGCCGTAGGCGGTGGTGGCGAGGGCCGTCCAGAGGGCGTCGCGGCCGAAGAACCATGCGAAGCCGGGGCGCTCGGAGTTGCCCGCCGTGCGGAAGCCCGCCACGAAGCCCGTGTCCTCGGTGCGTGCGTCCGGGGCCAGCACGTCCGATTCGAGGTCTAGGATCGTCGGGTTGGTCGCGAGCCCCTTGTCGATGCCGACCTTTGCCCAGGCAAACGCCTCGTCGAGCCGGTCATCGGGCGTGTCGAGGGTCAGCGTGTTCGCTTCGAGGTCGGCGTAGTGCTGCACGGTCTCCGCGTAGGCACCGGGGACATCGGCGAGAAGCTGATCATAGACCGCCTCCGCGTCGGCGCGGCCGGTAGTGCTGCCCGTGAAAATGATCGGGATGAGGCCGGCACGTGCGTCCTCCGGCGTCACGCGCAGCTCGAAGCGCGTAGGGAGGTCGGCAGGCTCCTCCTGGTAGGGCTGCTGCGACACGTCCACCGCGCCGGGGCTGCCGATGATGCCGTAGAACCGCTGCGTCTCCTCGCCGACGAAGTAGCGCCCCTGCGCCGCGTCGAAGCCGGAGAAGCCGGTCATCAGCCCGGCGGGCCACATGAGCGCTAGGTCGGGACGGAACGACACCGAGAGCGTGAGCGGGCGCACCGTGTCGATGTCGAGCAGCATCACGACGGCGGGCTCGTCAATCGGCGCGAAGAGCGTCTGTCGGATGGTGAACGCGGCGTGCGTGTAGACGAACGTCGTCGCCTCGGGGCGCACCTCCGTGCGCTCCATCGTCGCGAGGCCGTCAATCGGGATCGGGTAGTCGTCGATGGCGACGTCGAACTGCACCTCGCTGACGATCTGCTGCGGATACGTCCACACCTCGAACGGCTTGCCCTCGTAGCCGAACGCGCCCGCGCGGCGGCCGAGCACGCTGAAGAAGCCGAACGTCCCCGCCTCGGTCTGCCGCTCCAGCATCAGCCCGCTCTCGGGCATGTCGAAGCGCGGCACCTGCGCGAATGCCGGAATGGCGAGGAAGAGCGCAAGGAGGAAATGGGCGAGGAAGACGGGGGAGAGCAGACGGGTCATAATTGAGCGATGTCATCCTGAGCGCAGCCCGCAGGGCGGAGTCGAAGGATCTGCGCTTCAGCTTCCAAGTCGTGGTCAGAGCATCCAGGCGGTCGGAGATCCTTCAACTCGCTCCGCTCGCTCAGGATGACAAGGGGGGGACACTGTCTCAATCGTCCCATCGAACATCAGCCGAGCACCACGCCCTCGTTGGCGCCGAGGTGGAGGGTGCCGGTGAACGTGCGGCTTTCGCGCTCGCGCTGCGTGGAGGCGAGGACGTGGCCCGTGAAGCCGTCGGGCACAGCCACTTCCTGCATCTCGGGCGAGAAGTTGAGGGCGACGAATACGCGCGGCCTCTCGTGACCGTCAGTGCCGTCGTGCTCGCGGACGTAGGCGAACACGTCGTCAGGCACGTCGTCGCTGGGCGTGTAGCTGCCGACCTGGAGCGCGGGCGTCTCCTTGCGCAGCACGAGAAGGCGGCGGTAGAGGTTGAGCATCGAGTCGGGGTCGTCTAGCTCGGCGTCTACGTTGATGGACGCGTGGTCGTCGTGGAGCGGGAGCCAGAGGTCGTCGGGGGGGGCGTCGGAGAAGCCGGCGCTAGGGCTGTCGTCCCAGGCCATTGGGGTGCGGCAGCCGTCGCGGCTCAGCTCGGGGAGGCTGCGGAAGCCCCACGGGTCCTGCAGCTTTTCCTCGGGCACGTCTACCTCCGGCATGCCGAGTTCGTCGCCGTAGTAGAGCGTCGGCGAGCCGCGGAGCGTGAGGAGCAGCATCGCTGCGATGCGGGCCTGTGCGGCACCCACGCGGCTGCGGATGCGCTTCTCGTCATGGTTGCTGACTACGTAGTTCGGCCACGCGCCCTCCGGCAGTGCCGCTTCGAGGTCATCGACGGAGGCACGGATGCTCGCGGCCGTCCAGTCGGCGTTGAGCAGGGCGAAGTTAAACGGCATGTGCAGCTCGTCGAGCACGCCGGGCGTAGCGTTGCCGCCGAAGTAGCGCACCCACGCGGCGCGGTCGTACTCGTGAATCTCGCCAATCGTCACGCGCTCTGCTCTACCGAATGTCGGGGCGTCGTGCGTATCCACGAGCGAGCGGATCTCGCGGAAGACGCCGTGCACGTCCTCGTGGCCCTTGTCATAAAGGTGGACCTGCGAGTCGTACTCCCCGAGCGACTTGTGGTAGTCGGCCACCTCGGTCGCGAGCGGGTTGTCCCGCATCGCGGGGTCCTTCATGATGTAGTGCGCCACATCGATGCGGAAGCCGTCTACGCCGCGGTCCATCCAGAAGCGCAGCGCGTCGAACATGGCCGCCTTAAGCTCGAGGTTGCGCCAGTTGAGGTCGGGCTGCTCGCGGAGGAAACTGTGGAGGTAGTACTGCCCCGTCGCCTCGTCGAGCTCCCACGCGGAGCCACCGAAGATGCTGAGCCAGTTGTTCGGCGGGCCACCGTCGGGAGCGGGGTCGTGCCAGACGTACCAGTCGCGCTTCGGATCGTCCTTCGACGACCGCGCCGCCTTGAACCACGCGTGCTTCTCCGATGAGTGGTTCGGAACGAAGTCGACGATGAGCTTCAGCCCGAGTTCTTTCGCCCGCGCCGCCATCCGGTCGAAGTCGTCGAGCGTGCCGAAGATCGGGTCCACGTCGGTGTAGTCGGCCACGTCATAGCCGAAGTCGGCCATCGGCGAGCGGTAGAACGGCGAGAGCCAGACCGTGTCGACGCCGAGTGTGCCTGCGAGGTAGTCGAGGCGCTCGGTGATGCCGGGGAGGTCGCCGACGCCGTCGCCGTTGGCGTCCTGGAACGAGCGGGGGTAGATCTGATAGACGACGGCGGAGTGCCACCAGGGATGTGCGGCCATGGGGGGAGAGTGGCTACGTGGACGTTCTTGGAAAGATAGAACGCAGCGCCTTTGAACGGGACGGCGCTCCTGCCTCATCGCAGCAAAAAGGGCGACCCCACACTTGGTGGAGCCGCCCTTGGGCTTGGACGTTGGGAAGGCGGTTACGCCGTCTCCGCCACAGCCGGGAGGTAGAGCTGCTCGACGTAGTGTTCGAGCATGCGCTTGATCGAGAACTCCTCGCGCGTGGACTGGATGCTGTTGTGCATCATCTGCTTCCACTGCGGGCGGGCGTCGTAGTAGGTCGGGACGACCTCACCGAGCACCACCTTGTAGAGCGACTCAACGTCGTGCGCGTCCTGGATGGCTGGCTCGGGGCTCTCGAAGCCGTCGCCGATCTGCCAGCCGTTGACGCCGTGGTCGCAGGCCTCGGGCCACCAGCCGTCGAGGATTGAGCAGTTGAGCACGCCGTTCATGGCGGACTTCATGCCGCTCGTGCCGCTGGCCTCCTTCGGACGACGTGGGTTGTTGAGCCACACATCCACGCCGCGCGTGAGCGCCGCGCCGATCTCCATGTCGTAGTTCGGGAGGTAGACGACCGAGTTCGGATACGTCTTCGTCATCGCGATCAACTCCGAGACGAGGGCCTGGCCGCCCTTGTCCTGCGGGTGTGCCTTGCCGGAGAAGACGAGCTGGATCTGGCCGCTCTCCAGCGCCGGGCCGATACGCTCCAGGTCGTTGAAGATCAGGTTAGCGCGCTTGTAGGTCACCGCGCGGCGGGCGAAGCCGATGAGCAGCTTGTTCGCGTCGAGCGTGACGCCCACACGGCTCTCGATGAGGTTGATGAGCGCACGCTTGTTGTCCTGGTGCGCGTCCCAAAGGCCGTCGAGGTCGTCAGCGGCGGCGGCGTCGAGCATGCGGTCGTCGACCCAGGTCGGGCGGTGGATGCCGTTCGTGATCGCGTGGATGTGCGGGCGGCCCTCGACGTGGCTCCACATCTGGTTGGCGGTCACGCCGTGGAGCTGCGCCACACCGTTGGCCTTGGAGGCGAGCTTGAGGCCGCCGACGGTCATGCCGAACGGGTTGCCGCCGAGCGCTTCGAGCTTGTCGGCGCCGAGGCCGAGGTCGGCACCGAGGCGGACCAGGCGGTCGATGGGGTGCACCTCGTTGCCCGCAAGGACCGGCGTGTGCGTCGTGAAGACGACTTCGGCTTTCGTCTCGGCGACGGCCTCGTCGTAGCTCGCGCCCTTGTCCATCTTCTCGCGGATGAGCTCGAAGGCGGCGAGGAGCGCGTGGCCCTCGTTGAAGTGGTAGAGGTCGATGTCGAGGCCGAGTGCGCGGATGGCGCGGACGCCGCCGATGCCGAGGATCATCTCCTGGGCGACGCGGGCGTCTGGGCTACCACCGTAGAGGACGCCCGTGAGCAGCGGCTCCGGGTTGCCTTCGACGTCGGTGTCGAGGAGGTAGAGCGGGACGGTGCCGAAGGTGTCGCAGAGCCAGACCTTGGCGCGGATGTCGGTGCCCGCGACGGGGACGGTCACCTCGACGCCGGTGTCCTTAAGGAAGCTGTAGTCGTAGTCCGGGAAGACATACTCCTGCGAGTTGTCGTCCTGGAGCACCTGGCGGCCGTAGCCGTGCTTCCACTTGATGCCGATGCCGATGATCGGGAGGTTGCTGTCTTTGGCGCCTTTGAGGTGGTCCCCGGCGAGGATGCCGAGGCCGCCCGAGTAGGTCTTGAGCTGGTCAGAGAGGCCGTACTCCATGCAGAAGTAGGCGACGTTTGGCAGCGAAGTCGAGGCCATGTGAGTCCTTGTACGGATGGGGGTATCAGGAGGGATGTAAGCGTTTACACTCCGGGTCGGCGCAGAAGATAGCATCGTCGCAGACGCGAGCAAGACGGGCGGCTGTGATGCTTTAACGCTTCAAAAACACCAGATCGGGGCAGAAACGATGAGGTTAGGCGATCCATGCTTCGGCTGCACGCCAGCCCGAAGCCAGCGCATCGCCGACGGACACGCCGTGGCGGTAGTTGCCTGCAAACTGCAGGCCAGGATGCCGCGCTTCGAGTTTGGTAAGTGCGTCCAGCACGCCGTCGTACCCGAGGTGGTATTGCGGGATGGCGTGCGTCCAGGAAAAGCGCTCGACGAACACCGGAGCGGCACGCACGCCGAGGAGCGCCGCGAGGTCGCGACGGAGCCGGGGCAGCAGCGCCTCAGTAGACTCAGCAGCAAGTGCAGGCTGCCGCATGCCGCCGACGAAGCACGTCAGCAAGATGTGGCCGTCCGGCGCGCGGTTGGGAAAGAGCGACGACGAGAACAGCGCGCCCAGCAGGTCGAACCGCTCTGCGCTCGGCACCAGCACGCCAAAGCCGTCGAGTGGGTGCGTGACATCCTCCCGGCGAAAGCCGAGTGCAACGAGGGCGATGGGCGCGTAGGTGACGGCGGCAAGGGGCGTGATGTCCGCACTGTGAGGCCACGCGAGGTTGCTGAGGCGGTGCAGCGGCAGTGTGCAGACGACCGCGTCGAAGCGCTCCGCAAACGTTTCGCTCCCGGCCGTTGTTGACACGGACCAGCCTTGCTCGTCGCGGTCGAGTCCCGACACGCGGCGTTCGTAGCGGATGCAATCGTTTGGTAAGGCCGCTGCGAGCGCGTCGGGTAACGCCTGCATGCCGCTCCGAAACGAGAAGGAGCGCGGCAGGTGTCTCTCGTCTGCGTTCACGGACGACCGCGACGATGCCTTGTGTGCGGAGGCCATCCCCCGAAAGAGCGAGCCGTGCGACTGCTCCAGGCCGTGAAGTCTGGGAAACGCATGGCGCAGCGAGAGCTGGGCTGGGTCGCCGGCGAAGATGCCGCCGATGAACGGGTCGACGGCATAGTCCAGCACTTCGCGGCCTAGACGACGTCGCACGAACTCGGCCACGCTTTCGTCGAGGGGATCTTGCTTTCGTACAAGCGGCTCGGCAAGCAAGCGAGCCTTGGCACGACGCGAGAGCAGCTTCGTAGTAGCCAGCCGGGGTGGCTTCAGCGGGGCCGCGATGGGCGTGCCGTTCCGTACGATGTAGCGGTTCTGGGCGGAAGGCCCCGGCTCCACGATCTCGTCGCTTAAGTCCAGGCGCTCCACCAGGTCGGCCACGAGTGGCGGCTTACCCTGCATCGAGTTGGCACCGACATCGACCTGGTAGCCGTGGCGGCGGAGGGTTTGGATCACACCGCCGGGGGCTGACCGCGCCTCGTATACGGTAGGGCGATGGCCCTCGTCGGCCAGACGGAGCGCTGCTGCCAAGCCGCTCACGCCCCCGCCGAGCACCGCCACGCGACGAGGCTGGGACGCTGAATTGGGTTGGGCAGAGCGGGACGAGAGCGTCGTCATCAGGCGGACAGCGAGAGACTTGAACGTTTCGAAATGGGAACGAAGAGAGAGTGAAGGGAGGTGTCTTGAGTGAGGGGTGTGCGGCGTGCCCTACCGTTGTCCTCAACTTTCAGTTTCCGCCGAAAATCGCCAAGTAAGCCGGATTCTGATAGACGACGCAGGACAAAAGAGACGGGCAAGTTCCTCTTCCGTTCGATAAAAAACCGCGTTATGCGCGTGAGACGGGCCTTGGGTTCCGGAGCATTCTGAAAACAGTCCAGTATATTGTCAGGGCAAACCGCCCCACCCGAGCCGACTAGCGGTCCTCCCAGACATTTGCGTCGGCATTTTTGCCTCACCAACTCACACGATTCTTATGAGTAAGGCCCGCATGGAGCAGAACTGGCAGCGCGTCAAGGCCCAGATCCAAGCTGTTTGGGGTGAAATTGACGATACCGACCTCAAGAAAGCGCGCGGCAACCTCGGCAAGATGGTCAACCTCATCCATGAGAAGACTGGCGA
Organism: Bacteroidota bacterium; assembly: GCA_039821555.1. Lineage (NCBI taxonomy): Bacteria > Pseudomonadati > Bacteroidota > Bacteroidota bacterium. The sequence goes on along the minus strand of JBCBNX010000007.1, from coordinate 133,476 downwards.
GGACCGCATGGTCATCATGCAGAAGATGAATGCCGTGCTCTAGCGCTGCCGTGCCTTTGCGCAATGGCGCCCACGAATGCTGTCTACAACGCCCAGGGTTCACGCGAGCCCTGGGCGTTTTGGTGGGCCGTAGTTATTGCGGCTATCGTGCCCAAGCAGCGTCAAAAAGAAAGCTGGATCGGGCAGGGTCGAAATAAAATGAAACAAAGCGTGCTTTCTACCATTCTATAATCCGCTATTGCATTAAACAGACTACACGTGACCCATGGCTACCGCAGCAATGAATGAGAACTGGCGCACCCTTCGCGATCAGATCAAGGGTGTCTGGGGCGACACCGAGTTCAGCAACCGCAATCTGAAACGGACGCGAGGTAGCCTGCAGAAGATGGTGAACCTCGTGCACGAGCGCACGGGCGAGTCTCGCCCGGAAATCCGCAGCAAGATTGCTGGACTGCTCTAGCGCCCCGTGCAAATTCTCCGCGCGTGGCTACTGGTACGCCACGTGCGCCGGCAGGCCCGATCGCCTCGGGTCTGCCATTTTTTTGCTTTACGGTATTGCTCTGTGTCCGCTACGCGCCCTCTAGCAGCGGGTACCAGTGTGGTACGGCGTACCTGCAGCCCAGCAACACGTAGCCCTGCGCCACACGGTTGCCACATAAAACCAATCGGTGTGCTGTGCAGCGCCAGTCGACGTGGCATGGTGCGGACAGAGCCCACAAACGGCTCGGCAGTGTGGGAACGCTGGTCGGGAACAAGGGGGCAAACGGGCACCGTCACGGGAAAAGGAAGCCGGTGCGACCGTCAGACCCCACCACAGAACCCTCGATCGCACCGGCTAGCATCCCCACCGTAGAATCGGGATGTGCACATATAGACACGTCAGCCTATCTGGTATAACCATCGCTCCGCATTTTTTTGACCGGGCGCGACAGAAACACCAGATACCAGTCAAGGAACAGGCCGTAAGAGGAAACGGGCTCGCGTAGTCCATAGGGGCTGGACGCATACGCCTAGTCCTTGTCCGTCGGAGTCTTACGTTGCTCTGCGCCAAAGCAACGGGCGATATGCCCTGGAATACCCGTACAGCGCAGCTGTATGCCCGCTATCTTGAGCGCCGATCGCTGTTCCACCACCTTTATTACGCACCCGCTTCGTTTGATGGAGACCTACTACAAACCCGAAGACCTTGGCAAGTTTGGCGACATCGCGCAAGGCAACGCAAAACTCGCGCAGTCCTTCTTCAAGTACTACGGCGAAGTCTTCGAGGACGGCGCACTCACCGCCCGTGAGAAGGCACTCATCGCGCTCGCCGTGGCCCACGCCGTGCAGTGCCCGTACTGCATCGACGCCTACACCTCGGAGTCGATGGAGAAGGGGGCCGATCTCGAACAGATGACCGAAGCCGTCCACGTGGCCTGTGCCATCCGCGGCGGTGCGTCGCTCGTCCACGGCGTGCAGATGCTCAATCAAGTCCACGCCAAGATGATGTAGGACTGCTGCGTGTCTCGGGGTGCGTACTGGCTCTAGCCACGACCACGCCAGACGAAACCCGCAACACATCAAAGCTCCGATGCTGACCCCGTTGCCGTCCCGCTAGTGTTTTCGGCGCGCCACCCACCACCGTCCTGATGCAACCGCTCCCCGTCCTCACGCCCGATCTCGCCGCCGCCGTCGCCGACGGGCCGAAGCGCACCACCAGCCTCGTCGCCCGCCAGACGCCGCTCGCCCATCCTGACGAGCAATTGCGAGTGCTCCGCGCCGTGGACATCGACGGTGGGCCGACTGGTACCGGAGACTTCGGTGCCGACCTCGCGGCCTCGGGGTGGCTGCCGCTACGTCCTGCGCCGCTAGAGATCTTCCAGGTCAACATCGGCAAGCTGTGCAACATGACGTGCCGCCACTGCCACGTCGACTCCGGCCCGGACCGCACCGAGGAAAACATGGACCGCGCGATGGTGGACGCGTGCCTCGCTGCCATCGACCACATCCTGGCCGCCGACAAAGCGCACGGCGGCGGCCACCTCCACACGGTGGACATCACGGGCGGCGCGCCGGAGCTGAACCCGCACTTCGTCTACTTCGTCGAAGCCTGTGTCGAACGCGGTCTTCACGTCATCGACCGGTGCAACCTGACGATCCTGCGCGTCCAGAAGTACCGCCACCTGCCCGCGTGGATGGCCGAACAAGGCGTCGAGGTGGCGTGTTCGCTGCCACACTACCGCGAGCTCAACACCGACGCACAGCGGGGCGGCGGCACCTACCGCAAGTCCATCGAGGCGCTGCGCGCGCTCAACAAGGTCGGCTATGGCCAGGGCGACCCGAAGCGGATGCTCACGCTCGTCACCAATCCTGTCGGTGCGTTCCTCGCGGGCGGCCAGGCGTCGATGGAGACCGAGTGGAAGGCGGCCCTAGAACGCAACCACGGCATCACGTTCGACCGCCTCTTCGCGCTCAACAACATGCCGATCTCGCGCTACCTGGAGTGGCTCATAGAGAAGGGGCAGGTCGAGGCCTACCTGGAGCGCCTCGTCAACGCGTTCAACCCTGCCGCCATCGACGGGCTGATGTGCCGCAACACGATCTCGGTGAGCTGGGACGGCCGTCTCTTCGACTGCGACTTCAACCAGATGCTGGAGATGGAGGCCGACGTGGAGGCCCAGCAGCCTGAGGCACGCGGCACGCTCATCAAGGACACCGACCGGATGCACGTCACCGACTTCGACCTCGCGGCGTGGCAGGCGCGCCCCGTGAGCGTGGCCCGGCACTGCTATGGTTGCACCGCCGGGGCCGGCTCCTCCTGCGGTGGCGCGACGACGTGAGTAGCACGATGCCTGAGCCTCCAGAACTCGTCTCGACACCTGAATGCCAGGCACAGGTTGCAGAGATTGTGAATGACTTTGAGGATGGGAGCCTCTCCGTTGAGGACGCTGCTTCTAGGATCGAGATCGTAACAGGAAGACCTGTAGACCCAAACGTACTGCGTGGGTATTGGGGCTCCGAATCGCTCGAGGAACTTGCTCGCCGCCTGTGCACCGAGCCAATTCAGGAGTGGGCAGATATACCGGAGGAGCAGGCACTCTCACTCATCCAGCAGATCCTCGATGATCCCGTGGACGACGCTCTCTTTGCGCGCAACGTAGCGGCGTTGGAGAAACGCTTCCGAAAACCGTCCGGGACACTCTCTGACCTCATCTTCCACAACGACAACACCGACCCAGCCTGGATCCTGGAGCAGATTCGCGTCGATACAGTGAAGTACCTGTAGCCTCCTTCCATGGGCAGAATACCATGAGACACGAATTCAGCGCCGTTGTCGAGCGGGATGAAGACTGGTTCATCGCCTTCGCACCGGAAGTACCAGGCGCGAACGGGCAGGGCCGCACGCGCGACGAGGCGCTTGCGAGTCTGTCCGATGCCATCGCGCTCATTCTCGAAGATCGTCGCTAGGATGGGCTGCGCGGTGCCTCGGATGATGCCGAACGCACCACGGTGACGGTAGCCGTGCGAAGCAGCGCGCCCTCCTGAAGCCCAGCTTTTTCCTCAGGCGGGGTGGGTCCAACTCCTCGCGGGACACGACGACATAGCCCGACGACCCTGTACGGCTCGACTTCGCGCGTAGGGGAGTGTCCCCCTCATGTCGCCCGCTGCTATGCTCGGTGCCCACCACGCCTTCCACGAATGGGTGGAGGTCCCGCCGTACCACGTCGCAGTCCATGACGCGCGGGATGGCATCGTGTGGGACGACAGCGGGGCCGAGCCTCGGACGGTGCGGAGCGTGCTAGTCGAGTACGCCAACTATACCGACGCACCGCTCTCTTACCGGCTCGCCCAGTGGATGCTCTACGACACCGAGGGGTATGCCTACGAGGCGGAACTCCGTACGGCGCTCTATGCCGCGGAGGCCCTGAGACGCTTGAAGGAGGGCGTCACCCTCACCGGCCAGAGCGTGAAGGGATGGGTGGCCTTCGAGGTACCCGACCAGGCACGGCTGGCGTACCTCCAGTTCCGCCCCGGCTACCTTCCGACCGCGTCGCTTGCTTTCGCCTCGATGGCGCTCGCGCTTCTTGAACACGCCCCCTCGCAATGAAACCGCCCATCTGTGCTGTCTGCCGCCGCCGCAGGCCCAAGGCTACCGGATTCCGACTCGTGCGGTTCTCCGACTACGAGCCATTGCCGCCCCGCATGGTTGGCCACCCGAAGGGCCTGCACTGGTTTTGCAGCGACCACGTCGAGGCGGCCAAAGCGCTCGCGGACAAACCGTGGAGCGAGGCGCGGGCGCTGCTGCGAGAGAGCTAGCCCCGCTCCGCAATCCCTTTCAGGAATGTCCAGACCGAAAGCGCGGCGAGGCGGGCCGTACGCCCATCGACATCGTAGGTCGGATTCATCTCGACGAGGTCGAACGAGGCAACGTGTGGGGAACGCGCCGTCTCGTAGGCTGCGCGGAGCCAGAGCGACGCCGACAGGCCGCTCGCGTTGGGCGCGCTCACACCGGGTGCGTGTGCCGCATCCACAGCATCAAGGTCGAACGTGGCGAGTGTCGGGGCACGGGCCTCAGCGGCGATCCCCATGACGCGTGCGGCATCCAGTTCATGCTGCCAGACGAGGCCGCCGTGCTCGCAGACGAAAGCTGCATGCGCGCGTGCGGTGCGGTGCGGTTGCAGGCCGGCGACGCGGTAGCGCGCGCACTGTCCTGCCTCAATGGCCTGCCGAAACGGCGAGCCGGAATGCGCACCTTGCGGATAGGGTCGCACGTCGGCGTGGGCGTCAAAGTTGAGGATCTCGGGCGTGAGCCCAGCACCGACGTAGCCGAGGACGTGCCCGTACGCCGTCTCGTGACCGCCGCCAAGCACGATAGGCACGATGCCGTCGGCGAGGATCGGCGTGAGGACATCGCCGAGGCGCTGCTGGTCGGCCTCCACGTCGCCGGTCACGCGTACGTCGCCGAGGTCGGCGGTGCGGTCGAGGAGCGCGGCGAACGCATCGTAGTTGGACGCGTCGGGCGTCATCGCGAAGAGCGCCTCCCGAATCGCGGCAGGGCCTGTGGCTGCCCCGGGGCGCCCCCCGTTGCGACGGACGCCCTCGTCCGACGGGAAGCCGACGAGCACGACACGAGTACCGCCCAGACGAGCATCGGGGAGGTCGCGCTGCCGCCCTAGCCAACGGCCAAGACGCGGGTCATCGGGAGCGCCCCATGGGGCCGACACGGAGACAGGAAGGAGGTCGGGCTCAGCCATCGGCTTCCCAGACGGTTTCGCCGCCGATCACGGTGCGCACGCAGGCGTTCGCGCGGAGGTGGTAGAGCCAGTGGTCCACGTCCGGCGCGTCGATCACGGCGAAGTCGGCGCGCTTACCCGGTTCTAGCGAGCCGACCTCGGCCTCCATGCCGATGGCGCGAGCCGCATAGACGGTAGCGCCCTTCAGCGCCTCAGCCGGAGTCATCCGCTGCAGCGTGCATGCGAGCGTGAGCGCGAACGGCAAGTGGTAGCTCGGCGCGCTGCCCGGGTTGAAGTCGGTCGCCACGGCCACGGCCACGCCCGCGTCGATGAGGCGCCGCGCGGGGAGTGTGGCGACGTGGAGGTAGAGCGTCGCCAGCGGCAGCGAGACGGCGACCACGCCTGCCTCAGCCATCGCCGCAATGCCGTCGTTGGAGACGCATTCAAGATGGTCGGCACTCACGGCGCGCACCTCGGCGGCGAGGGCGGCCCCGCCGGTATCGGTGAGTTGATCGGCGTGCAGCTTCGCGCGGAGGCCGTGCCGTCTTGCAGCAGAGAAGATCGTCCGCGCTTCGTCGGGCGTAAACGCCGTGTCTTCCACGAACACATCGCAGAAGCGCGCGATGCCTTCGTCGGCGACCTGCGGGAGGATCTCGTCCGTGATGAGCCGCACGTACGCGTCGCGATCATCGGCATACTCCGGCGGGACGATGTGCGCGGCGAGGCACGTCGATACGATCCGCGTCGGCTGCGTCTCGCTGAGCCGTCGGTACACCCGCAGCGTTTTGAGTTCGTCGGTGACGGTCAGCCCGTAGCCTGATTTCGCCTCGACGGTCGTGACGCCAAGCGTGCGCATCGCGTCGAGGAAGCTTGCCGCACGTGTCACGAGGTCAGCTTCGCTCGCCGCCCGTGTGGCCCGGACCGTTGAGGCGATGCCGCCGCCCGTGCGGGCGATGTCGAGGTAGCTCGTCCCGCGAATGCGCGCCGCAAACTCGTCGGCCCGCCACCCACCAAACGCGAGGTGGGTGTGACAATCGACCAGGCCGGGGGTCACGAGCCGCCCGCCTGCCGATTGCCGCTCCCACGCGGCGTACTCGGCCGGGAGCTTAGCGCGCGGCCCAGCCCACTGGATCGTGTTGTCGGCCCACACGAGCGCCGCATCGGGAACCGTGTAAATCGCTGCTTGGCCGCCGTCGGCACGGCACGTCGCGAGCGTGGCGATGTCGGTGAGGACGGGCATCAGCGTAGCGGGCCGACTTCGGCCTCGACGGTGCGTACGAGGTTGCCCGACTGGAGGAGAGCGAGGCAGCGGGTGCCGTCGCGCTGGAAGTCTTCGTCGGCCTCGCGGTGGGAGACGTGGTCGCGGAGGAGGCGGTGGGCGACCTCAACGCCGCGCCCGGGCCGCAGCGGCGCGCGGTAGTCGAGCGCCTGCGCCGCCGTGAGGAGTTCGATGGCGAGCACCCGCTCCACGTTGGCGAGCACGTCGAAGCACTTCAGCGCCGAGACGCTGCCCATCGACACATGGTCCTCCTGCCCGCGGCTCGACGGGATCGAGTCGACGGAGGCGGGATGGCAGAGCACCTTGTTCTCCGAGACGAGCGCCGCGGCGGTGTACTGCGGCATCATAAACCCGGAGTTCAGCCCCGTCTCCTTCATCAGGAAGACCGGCAGTCCGTCGTTGCCTTCGACGAGGAGGTAGACCCGCCGCTCGGCGATGCTGGCGAGTTCGGCGAGCGCGATGGCGGCATAGTCGAGCGCCAGCGCGAGTGGTTGCCCGTGGAAGTTGCCGCCTGAGACGATAGGTGGGTCTCCTTCACTGAAGACGAGCGGGTTGTCCGTGACGCTGTTGATCTCGACCTCAATGACGGAGGCCGCATGGGCTAGGGCATCGCGGCTGGCCCCGTGGACCTGCGGCACGCAGCGGAGCGAATACGGGTCCTGCACCTTGCCGCAGTCGCGGTGGCTCTCCAGGATCTCGCTGCCCGCGAGCAACTGGCGCACGTTCTCAGCCACGAGGCCTTGCCCGCGATGCGGACGCACGGCCTGGATGCGCGGATCGAACGGCGTCGCAGAGCCTTGCAGCGCTTCGAGCGACATCGCCGCGAGAATATCAGCGGCCTTGACGAGGTGATGCGCCCGTTCCAGCACGAAGGCCCCGTAGGCGCTCATCATCTGGGTGCCGTTGATGAGGGCGAGGCCATCCTTGGCCCCCAGCGTGAGCGGGTCGAGATCGTGTTCGGCGAGGACCTCCTCAGCGGGTCGCGCGTGTTTTCCGTCGTCATCCCAGAACCGGCCGCGCCCGAGAAGTGGCAACGCGAGGTGGGCCAGCGGCGCGAGGTCGCCCGACGCCCCGAGGCTGCCCCGGCTCGGCATCACCGGCACGAGGTCGCACTCGGCGAAGGTGAGCAGCCGGTCGAACGTCGCGGGAGAGACCCCCGAGTGGCCGAGGCCGAGGGCGTGCACCTTCAGCCGCAGCATGAGCCGAGCAACTTCTTTGGGGACGCGCGGCCCGACGCCCACAGCGTGCGAGACGATGAGGTTGTGCTGGAGCCGTTCGAGGTCGGCGTCCGAGACGCGCACCCGCGCCAGCGCGCCGAAGCCGGTGTTGATGCCATAGTACGTCGCCCCGCTCCCGAGCGCGCCCTCCACGACGTCTCTTGCTGCCGCCACCCGCCCCGCGTCGGCTCGCAGCGCTGCGATGCTGGCATCGAGATCTGCGTACAGATGCGGAATGGTGAGCACAGAGGTGTTTGTATAGATGACCATAGCCGGAAGTCAGTCATCCCCGCGGACGCGGGGACCCACTCGTTTAGCAAAACAAGGATTCAGCGTACCCACGCCACGAAAAAGCACGATACCGCATAGTCCACCCCCTCACAGCACCCCATAGCTCTAAAGCACCCGGTCCGCGATCAACTCGTATAGATCCCGCCACCCCGGATTCGCCTCCTCGATGAGTTCCAGCTTCCAAGCGCAGTTCCACTTCTTCAGCCGACGCTCCCGCACCATCGCGTCCTGGATGTCGTCATATTCCTCGATGTACACGAGACGCGTCACGCTATACCTCTTCGTGAAGCCGGGGATGCTGCCCTGCTTGTGCTCCCAAACACGTCGCGCGAGGTCGCTCGTCACCCCGACATACAACGTGCCGTTGCGGCGGGAGGCGAGGATGTAGACGGTGGCAGGTTTCATGAGACCCAGAGCAAGGAGAGCGACACTAACTCCGAGGTGATCTCAGAAGCGAGTTGAGCGAATCGTGCTAGACACGACCATCAAAAGCAATTGGCAAGAAGCCATTCTCGTGGGTCCCCGCGTGCGCGGGGATGACTCAGGTGTGTGGTATCGTGAACAGTTATGGCCTCCGGCGTCTGTGTTCAAGACTCCGAGATCGCCGTCTCGAATGCCGTGCTGAAGTCTTCTCCGAACACGGAGTCCACCGCGCGCACTCTTGACAGGCTTTCCTCGATGTCGAGCGAGCCTCCCTCTAGCACGGCGAGAGCCTCATTGTGCAGAGCATAGGCAAGATGCGCAGCCATGCGGACGCGCTCGTCACCTTGGTCTGCGCTCCCGATATAGCCCGACAGCAGTACTCTGATCTCGAAGATGGCCTGTGCAAGGACACGTATCTGAGCGGTCGCGGAGTTGTCAAGCTTACTCACGTCAGCGTTTGCTTAGGTGATGTGTAGGACTTACTCTGGCTCGGACGGCATCGCCCCATTCACCATCGGCAGGTCGACGCCGCGCTCGTTGGCGGTGTCGATGGCGAGGTCGTAGCCCGCGTCGGCGTGGCGCATGACGCCAGTGCCGGGGTCGGCGGTGAGGACGCGCTCCAGGCGACGAGATGCGCTCGCGGTGCCGTCGGCCACGCAGACCATGCCGCTGTGCATCGAGTAGCCGATGCCGACGCCGCCGCCGTGGTGGAGGCTCACCCAACTCGCGCCGCAGGCCGTGTTGAGCAGCGCGTTCAGGAGCGGCCAGTCGCCGATGGCGTCGGAGCCGTCCAGCATCGCCTCGGTCTCGCGGTTGGGGCTCGCGACGGAGCCCGTGTCGAGGTGGTCGCGCCCGATCACGAGCGGCGCCTCAACCTTGCCCTTCTCGACGAGCCAGTTGAACCGCGCCCCCATCTCGGCGCGCTCGCCGTATTCGAGCCAGCAGATGCGGGCGGGGAGGCCCTGGAAGTGGACGTGGTCCTGCGCCTTGCGGATCCACCGCGCGAGGGCGTCCTTCTTGGGAAAGGCCTCCAGGATCGCCTGGTCGGTCGCGGCGATGTCAGCCGGGTTGCCGGAGAGCGCGGCCCAACGGAACGGCCCCGAGCCCCGGCAGAAGAGGGGGCGGATAAACTCCGGAACGAAGCCAGGGATGTCGAACGCCTCGGTGCGACCGCGACGGTCGGCGACTTGTCCCCGGAGGTTGTTGCCGTAATCGAACACGATGGCGCCAGCGTGTTGCAACGCGAGCATCGCGTCGATGTGGGCCTCCATGCTGTCCAGGACGGCGTTGTCGTAGCCCTCGGGGTCGCGGACGCGAAAAGCGTTCCCCGTATCGAGCGTGTGTCCGGCGGGGAGGTAGCCCACGCGGAGATCGTGCGCGCTCGTCTGGTCGGTGACCACATCGGGCACGACTCCGCGCCGTACCAGCTCCGGCAGCACCTCGGCTACGTTGCCCACAAGCCCGACCGAGAGCGCCTCGCCTTTCGCCTTCGCATCGAGGACGGCGCTGAGCGCGGTGTCGAGGTTGGTTTCCATGCGGTCGCAGTAGCCCGTCTCGACGCGACGCAGGATGCGCTGCGGATCGATCTCGATGCTGAGGAAGGCCGCGCCGTTCATCGTTGCCGCGAGCGGTTGCGCGCCACCCATGCCGCCGAGGCCCGCCGTGACGACGAGTCGGCCTTCGAGCGTCCCGCCAAAGTGCTGGCGCGCGCACTCGGCAAACGTCTCGTAGGTGCCCTGGAGGATGCCCTGTGTGCCGATGTAGATCCATGACCCCGCCGTCATCTGGCCGTACATCGTGAGACCGAGCGCTTCGAGGCGGCGAAACTCATCCCACGTCGCCCACTTCGGGACGAGGTGGCTGTTGGCGATCAGCACGCGCGGGGCCTCGTCGTGCGTACGAAACACACCGACCGGCTTGCCGCTCTGGACGAGCAGCGTCTCGTCGTTCTGGAGCCGCTTCAGCGTTGCAACGATGGCGTGGTAGCTCGGCCAGTTGCGCGCGGCCTTGCCGCTGCCGCCGTAGACCACGAGGTCGTCAGGGCGCTCGGCCACCTCGGGGTCGAGGTTGTTCATGAGCATCCGGAGGGCGGCTTCCTGGTGCCAGCCCTGGCACGAGAGGGCGGTCCCGCGCGGCGCACGGATCGCCGGGGCGAGCGTCGGCTCGGTCGTCAGCATGGGAGGGAGGAGTCGGTTGGGGGAAGCCCCAACGTACGGCGGCAATCCCGCGAAAAACCATAGGTGCGGCGCATGCGCTATCCTCCGGGCCTGTCCCCCTCGCTTCCCCCCTGTCATGAAGGTCATCCTAGCCGGAGGCAGCGGCCAACTCGGCACGCTCCTCGCCCGCGACTTCCACGCCGACGGGCACGAGGTCGTCGTGCTGAGCCGGTCGCCGGGCAGCGCTGAGCCGTGGCGCGTGGTCGGCTGGGACGCGCAGTCGCTCGGGGCATGGGCAGCCGAACTCGACGGCGCGGATGCGGTGGTGAACCTCGCGGGGCGCAGCGTCGACTGCCGCTACACGCCCGAGAACCGCCGCCTCATGATGGACTCGCGGGTCGCCTCGACACGGGTCGTCGGCAAGGCCATCTCGCAGGCGAAGGCCCCGCCGCCCGTGTGGCTCCAGATGAGCACGGCGACGATCTACGCCCACTGCTATGACGCGCCCAACGACGAGGCGACCGGCCTGATCGGCGGCACCGAGCCCGACGCGCCTGCGTCGTGGCGCTTCAGCATCGACGTGGCGCAGGCGTGGGAGCGCACGCTCGCCGAGGCCGACACGCCGCACACCCGCAAGGTGGCCCTCCGCGCTGCTGTGGTAATGAGCGCCGACCGTGGCGGCATCTTCGACACGCTGCTCGGACTCGTCCGCCGCGGCCTAGGCGGCACCTCGGGCGACGGGCGGCAGTACGTCTCCTGGCTCCACGGCGACGACTTCGTGCGGGCCGTCCGCTGGCTGATTGAGCAAGACGAGATCAACGGCCCCGTTAATCTCGCGGCACCGCACCCACTGCCGAACGCCGCGTTTATGCGGGCGCTGCGCGACGCCTGGGGCACCCGAATCGGCCTGCCAGCGACTGCGTGGATGCTCGAAGTCGGCGCGTTCTTCTTGCGGACCGAGAGCGAACTCGTCCTCAAGAGCCGCCGCGTCACACCGGGTCGCCTGCTGGCGCACGGCTTCACGTTCGAGCACCCAACCTGGCCTGAAGCCGCCCGCGCACTCTGTAGAGACTGGCGAGCGCGCCATGCTTGACGGCTACCGGATCACAGCAATCTTGCCGATGGGGTCGTTGCTCGGCGTGAGGTTTTGCCCATCGGCGCGGAGGAAGACTTGGTAGAGGTAGACCCCACTCGCCACGAGGTCACCGTCCTCGTCGCGCCCGTCCCAGGCCACATCGTTCCAGCCGATGCGGGCGCCCGGAAGGCAGTTGCTCGCGTCGAGGCACTCCAGCGGACGAAGCTCGCGGATGAGGCGGCCGTTGATGGTGTAGATCCGGATGCGCAGGTCCTCCACGAGCGCGGCGTCAGCCCCGCGCAGGCGGAACAGGAAGCGCGTGGACGACACCATCGGGTTGGGGTAGGGGAAGACGCTCTCCAACTCCATCTCCGACTGCACGCGGAAGTAGGCGCGGTAGGTCGTCGAGTCCATCGGGGCCGGGCCGCCGATCTCGCGGTCGAGCACGTTGGCGATGCGGGCTGGGTTGCCGGTGGCGTCGCGCGCCTCGATGGTGAGCGTGTGCAGCGTGTCCGAGAGCGACGTCGTGGGTTCAAAGGTGAGGCGGGCCTCGTTCTCCTCGCCGGTGGCAGCCTCGAAGATCACGGCAGCGGGATCGACCTCTTCGTCGTTGAGGGTGAGCGAGAAGGCTCCGGGGTCGTCGAGGCGGAGGAACGGGTTCGAGTCGGTGAGCGAGACCTGGATGCGTGGCCTCGCTGAGACAAACGGAATCGCTGGGTCCTGCGTGTTGAAGACCCGCTCCGGTCCGTTGCGGACCTCCGTGCCGTCGATCATCACGCGCAGCATCGGCTCGGTAGCGTCCGCCGCGACCCGGAAGTCGCCCACGAGCGCGTTGTTGTAGGTCAGCGACTCCGTGAGCGTCGGCTGGCTCGCCTCGGCCTGGATGCCGTTCTGCCCAACACGCCCCACGGTGACGGCCTCGACGGGTACCATGACGACCGAGTCTGGCAGTACGTCGCGGCGACTCGTCACCAGGATTTCGATCTGCTCGTTGTCCGGGTCGGTGAGCGTCGCGCGGACCCGCACGGAGTCGGGGGCGACGAGGCTGAGGTTGCGCACCGGGACCTCGAACCGGAGTGGCTCGCCCTCCGCGAGGGCCTCCGTCGGCAATGCGAAGAGATCCGGGTCGAGGACGAGTTCGGGAACGGGATCGTAGATGACCTGCCACTGGCGTAGCTGCGGGGTGCTCTGCTGGCTCACGTCGGAGAGCGTCGCCCGCAGCGTCAGGAACGGGTGCGCCCGTGCGTCGATGCCGCTCAGGTCAGCCGTGGGGCTCCGGAGGTCGCCAATCAGCACCGAGCCGTTGGCGGCGAGCACATCGACGGAGACGAACGCGGGCTGGCTTCCCACGTCCGTGTCGAGCGTGAGCGTGCGCCACGCCTTCGCCGGGCCGATGCGTGGGCTCGTGAGCTGACCCGCTGGGTTCTGGAACGTCAGCGTCGTGTCGAGGAGCACGAAATCGGGCTGCTCCGGTCCGTCGGGGACGACCCGCTCCCAGGTGGTGCCCGGCTCGTCCTTCTGCGTCACGAGCAGGAGCATGTCCTCGTAGTTGAGCGACGGCGCCGCCTCCGATCCGAGCGACTGCAGAAGCGTCTTGAGGGCGTCGGGCACGGGGCCGCTCTGGAAGAGGTTGCGCGTGCGCACGAAGATGTAGTCCCCTGGCACAGCGACCCGGTTGACGAGCGAGTCGAGGGTGACGAGGGCGGCTTCCTCCTGGCCGGCGGCGTAGGGCGCGCCGTAGCCGGAGCCCCGGACGGTCCCAAACGTGCCGTCAATGATGAGCACGCCAAAGCCGGGCGTCAGACGCAGGATGGGCGAGCCGCTGTTGACCACGAACTGCCCCTTGCGCGACGTGTCCTCTGCCTCGGCGTTGGTCTGCACGTTGACGCGGTAGTCGCTGAAGGCCCAGGCGTCGTCCTCGCGTACGAGGAAGCCATCGGTGGCGACCGCGTCGAAGAGGTCGCCGGTCATCGTCCAGCGGCCCGGTACGTCGCTGGTCTGAACGAGCAGGCGTCCGCCTACCCAGTTGTTGACCTGGTCGGGGGCGTCCAGGCGAGCGCGCCAGTAGGCAGGCTGACCGTCGGGCAGCGCCTCTGCCGGGCTCCAGTCGGCGTGCGCGTTGCGGATGGGGATCGATGTCGAGCTCTGCTTCGCGGGCGAGTCGAAGGTGGGCACCCGGTCGATCTCGAAGAGGACGGCTGCGCCCTGAGCGGCACGGGGGCTCGCCAGCGACACGCGGAGGCGCGGCTGCCGGGCATCGACCGTCGCGAAATCCTGCGGGAAAACGACCGCGAGGCCGTTCGAGAACACGACGTGCGGCTTGCGGCTGACGAGGTTGTTTGTCTCGTCGAACTCGCTGATCTCGCTCAGCGCATCCGCCGTCACAGAGACGAAGTGCGTACCCGCGTCGCCCTCGGCGAGCGGCAGCGGAATCGCAAACGTGGTGTCGATGCCGAACGGGGCCAGCCGGCGGCTGACGAGGGTGTCGCCGCGGCTCGGGCGCTCCTGGCGGACCGTGACGGTGAGTGAGTCGAGCGGGACGAGCCCGCGGTTGCGCACGCGGACATCGGCCGTGAGCATACCGTCTTCGACGAGGGGCGCGGCCGGGCTGATGCGGAGGTCCGCCTCGGCGACAGCAAGGTCGGGCTCGCTCGGCAGGACGATGCGCGAAGCCGGGTCGCCGATGAGGCCGTACTGAAGCAGGTGCTTCACGGGGTAGTAGGACACGCCGCCGAAGCCAAACGTGGTGGCGTAGCGGCGCTTGGCCTCCTGGAGGGCCAGCCCGAGCGCGCGCGTGGTGTCGGCGTCGCCCTCGCGCGACTCGCTGAAGATGACCTGGTGCGCGAAGTCGCTGATGGCGCGGGTTTCGGGCACGCGCGCGATCTCGGAGGTGCCCCAGTGCGCGATGCTCCCCGCCTCCGAGCCCAGCACGAGGCGCTCGGCGAGCGTCCCGCGGTCGGATAGCGCGGCGAAGTTGCCCGTCCGGCAGCCCAGCGAGAACACGACGGGCAGGCGGTCCTCGTTGCTGAAGTCCTCCGGGTCGTCGATGACGATCTCCCACGTCTCAGCGGCAGAGTGGCCGAGGTAGGTCAGGAACGCGGCGCCGTCCTGGATCGCCACGCGGATCGAGTCCTGCAGCGAGGTGTCGAGGACTTCGTCCGACGTCTTGTGGAAGAAGACGGTGTCGGCACCCACGGGGCGATCCGAGACGCGGGCACCGACGCCTTGGATGTAGGCGCGGAAGTCGCGCTGCTCGCCCGCGCCGTTGCCACCAGACATGAGGATGGCCCGCTTCTGCCAGTCGGAGGGCGCGGCGCTTTCGCTGCGTTGCACCTTGCCGGTGAAGAGCGCGCCCTCCGCGTTGGTGCGCAGCGGGACACGCCCGATGGCGATGATCTCGGTAAGGTCGCCCGGCCCCTCGCTCTGCATGGCAAACCAAGCGTCGGAGACGGCATTGCCGTAGGACGGCAGCCACCACGCGGGCTGCGGATCGGTGCGGAATCGGTAGATGTCGTCGCCCCATAGGAGGAGGAAGCGGGGGGGCTGGCTCCAGGCCTTCGTCTGGCGAATGAAGCGGCGAAGAGCCACCGGCGTCGCCCGGCCATAGTCGAACTGGTCGAACACGTCGCGCAGGTCCACGATGGCTACGGTGTGGCCGCCGCCCGCCGCCGTGCGACGGTATGCGGCGTGGGCTTCGGCGCTCGGCCGGAGTGCCGCAGGCGTTACGATCAGGTAGTCAGCGGCGTTGGCCGTGCTCGCGAGGTCGCTCTGGACAACGGCCGCGATGTCGGCGACGCTCGCATAGCCGCTCGACTCGGCGACCCAGAGGATCGAGGGGGCCGCGATGTCGTTGGTGAAGCGTACCGAGTTGCCGAGTTGGCGCAGCTCGATCCGGCGTAGGGTGGCGGGGTCGTAGGCAACGGGGACTTCGGTGGAGCCGCGCAGGATGAACTCGTAGCGTCCGGGCACCGCCGCAACGCGCGCGATGCCCCCTTCGAGCCGAAGCGCCCGCGTGGAGATCACCTCGATGTAGTCGAGGTCCACGATGCTGTTGACAGCCCCCGGCGAGGTCGAGGTGATGCGGAAGCGAAGTTGGTTGCCCGGAGGTACGGTCGCGGCGTCGAAGGAGCCCGCCACCTCGGCGAAGGCATAGTTGCTCCAGCCGACGCGCCCCAACTCTACATAGCCGAGCACACCGCCGCCCGTGTCCACCTCGACGTCGAGGCGTACGTCGTGCTGGGCACCGGAGGCCCCGTTGAACTTCGCGCGGACGAGCAACGGGTCGGGAGACGTTCGGTCGATGAACGACGCCGCCACGGTAGGCTCGAAGACGATTTCGCCGCCCGACTCGAAATGCCGGAGGCGGCGCCAGTAGTAGCCCTCGCCGCGTGTGTAGAACGGATGCCCGGCGCGGAATTGAGCCGGATCACCTGGGTAGTAGTTGTTTCCGTCGACCTCCGCGAGCACCGTGTCGCGCTGGATGTTGCGGGTAAGGGCGCCCTCGGCGAAGGCCTCAGCACCGAGCGTCTCGTAGCGCGGGCTGGGCGCGCCGTTCCAGGTCAGCCAATAGGACGTCGTGTCGGTGAAGAGGCTGAAGTGGTCGCTGCTCTGGAGGGCGGGGTCGGATTGGGTGGGAGCCGTTCCGTCGTTGTAGGCCCAGAGTTCGTCGTCGCCCCGGTTTTGGCGGCCGACGAAGACGAGGGCGTCGGCGGCCTGCATCGGGCCCGTGGTGTTGCCGTCGAGGTGGACGGGGATGCGCCGTCCGTTCTCGATGAGGGCGAGCGTGGCGAGGTCGATCCCGGAGGCGCCCGCAGCCGCTAGCTCCGCGCCGGTGACGCGGTAGAGGCCGTCCTCGACGACCGAGAGCTTGACGTGCGGCTGGCCGGCCACGTACCACGACGGGTCGTAGCCATCGGCTTGCGTCTGGGCCGCGGTGGGAGCGGCGAGCAGCCCAGCAACGAGCCCTGTGAGGAGTGCTAGGCTGAGGGGGAAAGACCAGGATCGCATGGCGGAAGCGAAACGGGTGGGCGTCATCCGGAAAGGAGGCGACGGGTGCGGTCCCGTCGCTCACCAGACGGCAAGGATAATGCCTACCTGATCCTAGGGCTAGCCCTTTTCCCTGCCAAGCGGGATGACATCGTTTAAATCGCCCTCAAGCGTCGGACATGCCGGGCGTCCAGCCCGTTTCTTGGGCCCAGCGGTGGGCGCCGCGCAAGGCTTCCCAGAGCACCGTCGGCTTGGCCGTCGCGTAGGCGGCTGCCGGGTACTCTTCGTGAGCCACGGCATCCGCGAGTGCTCGTTTCCCTGACGCGAACGCGGTGCGCGCCTCGGCATCGGTGCGGAGGAAGTCGCGTAGGACCAGCGCCGATTGCTCACCGAGGGTGCCGGCGGCGCGAACATGCAAGTGAACACGGCTCGGCATCTTGGTCTCACGGAAGAACCGGACCGTCTTGTCGGGGTGGCCCGCCTCCATCGCGAAGCCGAGCGCCGAGAGCGCCTCCCGGTACGCCGACTCGGGCGTGAGAGCTGGCACTGAGATCTGCACGTCTACGATCGGAAGCGCCGGGACGCCGTCAAGGGCCGTGCTTCCGATGTGGTCGATGCGGAGCGCGGCGTCACCGAAGGCGAGGCGGAGGCGGCGGCCTAGCCCGCCAAACCTGTGTCGCCAGTCAGGATCGGAAGACGCGAGTTCGAGCGGGGCAGGCATGACGAGGCGGACTTGAAGAGCGAGGCGATTGGGCGGAAAACATAGGAACGCAGACGGTTGTCACGCCCGAAAAACGCCGTCAAAGCTCAGTCGGAGCGTCGGCCGCCAGCGCCCGACCGTCGAGGCGCGCAGCTGGGTCTGTGAACGCAGCCGGGTCGAGGTCTGTGGGGAGCGCGAGCGCATCGGTCAGGATCGCCAGGCCGTCCGCACGCTCCTTGCGGGCTGAGAGCAGCACCGGCCCCGCCTTTGTTTCAAACGGCTGGTAGTCCACCCAGGCAGACTGGCCGACGCCTCCGCTCTCCAGTACATACGTCCAGCCCTCCACGGCGCCCGAGTCTCGGTTGATGTAGATCCAGTAGGCGTCATCGGGCGTGAGGCCCACGCCGTCGAAGGCGAGCGTGAGCGCCGCCGTGGTGGCGTCCGACGAGTCGGCATCGAGGCCGCGCGTGACGCCGTCGTCGAAGAGCTTGACGGGGAGCAGCAGCCAGTAGGTGTCGTTGAGGTAGGCCTGCTCGGCGTTGTCGAGGGCGTCGGCGAGCGTGCTGTCCGCGAGCGGCCTACCGTTCATGTAGACCGAGCCCGCGGTGTAGTCGTTCACGTCGAAGAGCGCCGTATAGAGCGTGTCGCCGTTGGACCAGTCGATGCGGTAGGCGCCGGTGGTGCGGTCCCAAAGGTGGTGACGGATCGGGATGCGTTCACCGCCGCGCTCGATGGCAAAGTCGAAGCGCAGCGCGGCGACGCTCGCCCAGGCAGCAGGGCCGCCCGCGTAGTCAAAAGCCTGCATTGCCAGGGAGTCCGCTGCCGAATGGAGGGGGATCTCAGCAACCTCGGACGGAGCGGCATCTGTGGTCGCGGTGTCCGGGTCTGGGGTAGCGCAGGCGGCCAGAGCAATGGCTACGAGAGGCGTGAGGAGATAGGCGAGACGCATGAGCGGACGGGCGATGGTATGGAGAGAAGCTTCACAAGGTAGCGCGGGAGCATGAACTGTGGGTGTCGCCTACCTTGAACATACCGCCCCTCTCTGCTTGCCTCTCTCCGCTGTGGTTCTTGCTGCTTCCATCCCTTTTCTCAACGAGATCGTCGCGCTCTTTGCCGTGAGCGTGGGGATGGCCTACCTGTGCTACAAGCTGCGGCTGGTGCCCATCGCAGGCTTCCTGCTGGCGGGCGTCTTGATCGGGCCGAACGCCCTCGGGCTGGTCTACGAGCAAGAACTCGTCGACGTGCTCGCCGAGATTGGCGTGATCCTGCTGCTGTTCACCATCGGCGTCGAGTTCAGCTTGGAGAAACTCTCGCGGATCGGGCGGGCCATCTTCATCGGCGGTGGGACGCAGGTGTTCGTCACCATTGGCCTCGTGACGGGCATCTTGGCGCTGGCGGGCATCGGCTGGCAGGCGGGAGTCTACACGGGTTGCCTCGTCGCGCTGTCGTCCACGGCCATCGTGCTGGCGCTCCTCGCCGAGCGCGCCGAAACCGACACGCCCGCGGGAAAGCTCTCGCTCGCGGTGCTCATCTTCCAGGACCTCGCCATCGTGGCGATGGTGCTCCTCGTGCCGATGCTCGCGGGCACGGGCGGCGGACCGCTCGACCTCCTGATCGTGCTCGGCAAGGCCGCGGCGCTGATTCTGGCGGTGATCGTGCTCGCGCGGCGCGTGGTGCCGTGGGTGCTGGAGAAGGTCGTCCGCACGCGGCGCCCTGAGTTGTTCCTGCTCACCATCGTCGCAATCTGCTTTGGGACGGCGGCCGTATCGGCGATGGCCGACGTGAGCCTCGCGCTCGGCGCATTCTTGGCCGGGCTGATCGTGAGCGAGAGCGAATACTCCGAGCAGGCGCTCAGCGAGATTCTGCCGCTGCGAACCGTCTTCAACGCGGTGTTCTTTGTCTCCGTCGGCATGCTGCTCGACCTCCGTTTCGTGCTGGGGAATCCGCTGCTCGTGCTCGGCGTGGCAGCGGCCGTCGTGGTGCTCAAGTTTGTCATCACGACCGGGGCGATCCTCGTGCTCGGCTATCCCATCCGCATCGCGGCAGCGACGGGCTTGGCGCTCGCGCAGATTGGCGAGTTCTCCTTCGTGCTGGAGCGGGCGGGCCGCGCCGCCGGGATCACACCGGCTGGGCTGGGCGACGCGGGCGCGCAGACGTTCATCGCTGTGACGGTGCTGCTGATGATCGCAACGCCATTCCAGGTGCAGGCTGCGCCTAGGTTCGGGACGTTCATGGCGCGTACGCCGCTGCGCAAGCTGGGCGACGGCCCCGGCCCTGACGCGGTGAAACCCGCGAGCGAGGACGGCGCCCATGGCGTGGACGTGCATGCGATGGAGGACCACGTGGTGGTGGTCGGCTACGGACCCGCCGGGCAGCGCCTCGTGCAGGTGATGCAGGATGTCGGCATCCCGTTCGTGGTGATCGAACTCAACCCGGAGTCGACAGCTAGGCTGCGCAAGGAGGGCGTGCCGGTGATCTACGGCGACGCCAGCCGCGCCTTTCTGCTCGAACACGCGGGCATCGCGCGGGCCAAGCTCGGCGTGATCCTCATCAACGACCCCACCGCTGTCCCGCGCATCCTCCAGCAGATGCGCTACCTCAACCCGACGCTCCAACTCATCGCACGGACCCGCTTCCTGCGCACCGTCGAGCCGCTCCAGAAAGCCGGCGCCGACATCGTGGTGCCGGAAGAGATGGAGACCACGGTGCGCGTCTTCTCGCACGTGCTCGGGGCCTACCTCGTCCCGCCCGCCGAGATCGACCGCCTCGTGCGCGAAATCCGGCAGGAGGACTACCGTATCCTGCGCGGCTCGATCCAGGAGGCGCACCTGATGGTGCTCCAGGGCCTCGACGAGGAGGGCCTCCACACGCGCGCCGTCGCCCTGCGGAACGGCGCTCCAGCAGCCGGGCAGACGCTTGCCGAGCTCGACCTCCGCCGCTGCCACGAGATCACCGTCATCGCAGTCCGGCGCGGGGGCCGTACGCTCGCCAACCCCGCAGGCGACTTCCAGGTGGAGGCGGGCGACCGTCTGGTCCTGATCGGCTCCGCCGAGCACTTCGCCGAGGCGGCCACGCTCTTCCGTGCCCCGATGCCGAGCGACGGATGAGGCGGCGAGAAGCTCGAAACGAGTGAAACGCACCCGCTACTGAGGTCGGCAGCTGAGGTTGGCAGTGGGGCACAGCGGCCCTTGCGCAGGCCTGTCGCGTGCTCGATATGGTGATAGGCCAGCTTGTGGTCTTCAGCGCGATCCTACAGGAACGCACTCCTCATCCGCCTTGCGGACACGAAATCGCTGCGGCGTGCGCGTCTGACCTGCTGAACGTCACCACGCCCTAGTCAGGGACGCGCATCTTTTTGAAGAGCTGGACGAGGGCGCGCTGCTCCTCTGGGGAGAGCGGGGCAAGCATTTCGGCCGCGGCTTGCCGGTAGACCGCGTCTTCGTCGTCATAGACGCGCGTGCCGGCCTCGGTGAGTTCGGCGAGCCAAACGCGCCGGTCGGCCTCGCTACGGTGTCGGCGAACGAGACCATGGTCTTCCAGGCGGTCAACGAGCGGGGTGACAGCGCTCTGGCGGACACCGAGCCGCTCGGCAATCTCGCCCATGCGCATGGCGCCATGGAGGCCGATCGTGCCGATCGCAACGAGCTCCTGCTTGCTGAGCGCGGTGTGGGCGGCGCCCCGAGCCCCGGCGATCTCGGTAAGCCGCCCTCCGACACGCCGGATGGCGTCGGAGAAGAAGTCGAGCGAGGCGGGGTCGACAGACATGGGGCAAGGCGCGGAGAAGGAGCCTAAGATCGCACGTTGCACCCTCAACGCGCTTTCTTTTCGATTTTTGAAACATCCGAAATGCGAAGCGGTTCTTTGCGAACCTCGCTTACCCGCTGTCTACCAGTCTGTGCTCATGCCTACTCCCATCACCGACGCCCCGGTCCTCGTCACGGGTCTAACCGGCTACATCGGCTCGTATCTCGCCGCGGACCTCCTCCGCCGTGGCTACGCTGTGCGCGGCACGATGCGCAATGCCCAGAAGTTCGAGCGCGTCCGCGCGGCTCTCGCTGAGCACGCGCCCATCGACAAGCTGACTGTTGCCGAAGCGGATCTCCTCGATGCCGGCTCGTGGCAGGCGGCGGTGGAGGGCGTGACGCATGTCCACCACGTTGCCTCGCCCTTCTTTGTCGTCCAGCCCGAGGACCCCGACGAGATGATCGTGCCAGCTCGCGAGGGCACGCTCAACGTGCTTCGTGCAGCGACCGAGGCAGGGGTGCAGCGTGTCGTGCTCACGTCATCGCTCGTGGCCGTCGCCTACGGGTTGAAGGCGCCCCCTGCTGGTTCACTCGACGAGTCGCACTGGACCGACACCACCGTTGCGGACGACGTCACGCCTTACATCCTAAGCAAGACGATCGCCGAGCGCGCGGCGTGGGACTATGTCCAAGACACCCCAGGCGCACCCGAACTGGCGACTGTAAACCCAAGCCTCGTGCTGGGGCCGCTGATGACCGACAACCTGAGTGCCTCGCACGTGGTGGTCTCGAAGATGATGAAGGGCGAGATGCCCGGCATGCCGAAAATCGGCTTCGAGGTGGTCGATGTGCGCGATGTGGCGAACCTCCACGTCCGCGCCATGGAGGCGCCCGAGGCAGCAGGCGAGCGCTACCTCGCCGCGGGCGGCTACCGCTCCTTCAAGCAGATTGCCGACGCCATCCGTGAGGCAGCGCCGGCCTATCGAAAGAAGCTGCCCAAGTTCGAACTGCCCGACTTCGGCATGCGCCTGTTTGCCCTCGTCGACAAGGAGGCACGCAACGTGCTGTTCGAGCTAGGCAAGCGCCGCACCGTCAGCAACGCGAAGGCGCGCGGACTTGGCTGGACACCCCGCACGCCTGAGGAAGCCATCGCCGCCAGCGCCCAGGCGCTCATCGAGCAGGGGGCGGTGTAGCTACCGGCTCGCCGCCAACGGCTGCATACAAGGCGGCTTGAGAGGGGCGACTGGGGCCAGTTCCATCCGGCGAATTCGCTTGTGCGTGCCGCTGCCATCGGTTTGCTTCTGCGACCTGCGACCTGCGACCTGCGACCTGCGACCTGCGACCTGCGACCCTCAGAACCGCACCTGAAGCTGTAGCGTGAGGTCGCGCACCTGTGAGCCTTCGACCTCGTCCAGCCCGGAGCCGACGGTGAAGCGGTCCTCGAAGCGCGTCTGGGCGAGCTTGGCCTGGAAGCGCACGCCCTCGGCAGGCTCGACGGTGGCGAGGAGGTAGGCGCGTGTCCCGCGTCCGCTCAGGAGCACGTTTGAGAGCACGCCCGTGGCGTCGGACTCGAACTGGTAGAGGCGCGCGTCGAAGCCATCGGTGCGGAAGAACGTCAGCCGACCGTCCAGGCGGAGCCAGCGCGCGGTCTGCCAGCGCACGTCCTGGAAGACGAGCGAGCCGTAGCTGTCATCGAAGCCTGCCTCCTGGTAGCGCGCGATCTCGGCGCGGGCCCGCAGCCGCAGCGCGCGGTTGGCGACGTAGCTGCCATGCAGCCGCAGCGTCTGCCGCGTCTCGGAGGTCAGTCCACCCACGACGGAGCCATTGGGATCGCTCACGTCGGTGCCGATCTCGCGCGTCTCGTGGCGGCCCTGCGCGTAGACCGTGAGCCAGCGCGCAGGGCGATGCTCGACGTAGAGCAGGGCCTCGTAGCCCGTCGCTGAGCGCGGGACGGTGAAGCGGAGGTACGGGAAGCGGTATTGGTCAAAGAACCCCGTGATCGTCCACGTGGGCGAGGGGCGGAGGCGGAGGCCGAGGTAGAGCCCGGTCTCGTTCTGCGTGGTGCCGTTGCGCTCACCGAAGGCGTAGCCGTGGAGGCTCACGAAGTCGCGCGGGAAGTGCCGGGCGACGGCCAGCGCCTCGACTTCGCGCCCGAGCTTTTGCAGCGCCCCGACGATGCCGCCGACGGCCCCGCCCGGCGCACGTGCCACCTCGCCGAAAAGCTGCGTGCCGCCTGCCTCGCCGCGCGGGCGTAGGAGCGTCACGTCGAAGTAGGCGCTCAGCATCGCTGCCTGGTCGCCCTCGAAGTCGAAGCGCTGAAAGTCGCGGTCGCCACGCTGGATCGGGTTGTCGAAGCGCGCCGAGTAGCCGACGAGGCCCACGGTGGCGCGGGGGAGGCGGAGTTCGGTCGCCCCGCCGAAGAGCGTCTCGTCGAGGGCGTCCTTGCGGGCGCGCTCGGTAGCGGTGCGGTGCAGGCCCGTGATCGGGAGGCTCGTCGCCACGCCGTCGATCTCGGCGGCCGGCTGCCCGGCCAATGAGCCCGCAAGCGAGGTGTCGGCTTGCACGATGGAGGCGTCGAGCGAGCGCCGCGAGCCGAAGGCGCTCACGTAGAGTTCGGGCGTCACCGCGACGGTCGCCGCAAGCCCGCGGAAGAACTGGTTCTCGTCAACCGAGCCGTAGGGCCGGATGCCGCGCGACGTCCGGACGATGGGCCGCAGTTCGCGCCCTTTGCCGAAGCCACTCGCCCGCCACAGGGCCACGCCCTGCCCAAACTCCGCCGTGAAGTCGCCCACCACGAGCGCGTCGATGCGCCCCGCGTCGAGCAGCGCCACGTGCATCGAGGCGAAGTCGTAGCCGTAGCTGCCGGAGCCCGGGTCCCAGGCGAATTGCTCGCCGGGGTCCTTTTCGAGCGTGAGGTTGGCCGAGGCCTGCCGCCGGTACGTCGCGCGTACGCGGGTGTAGACGCGCTCCGGCGAGCCGATATAACTCGACCGAGTTGAGTCGTCGCGCAGTTCGTCGGAGTAGCCGCGGCCCTCATCGAGGCGCCGCTGCACGCGTTGACGGACTTCGTAGCGCGCGCCCTGGAGTATCTGGCCGAAGCTCGGCGCGGTGGGAAACGCCGAGGGCGTGGGTGTTACAACATCGAGCGTCTCGCCGATGGTGAGGTAGGGCCGGGCCGCGAGGAAGACATCGACGGTGACGCCTTCGATGGCGCGCAACTCCGGGATCGAGTCGAACAGGCCGAGCTCGTCGCGGAAGCGGACGATCGTCTCGGCGAGGAGCGGCGAGATGACCGGGATGAGCGCGAATTCCTCAGCCGTCGCGCTGTTGATGTCGAGCGGGTTATCGCGGAGGTCTTCGAGCGCCTCCAGCAGCACCGTCGGGTCGCCAGAGACATCCTCGTCCACGAGCGATTCCAGGACGGCCTCTTCAGGAGGCTCCGCGTCCGTCGAGTCTGCCGGCACTTGCGCGAACGTGATGGGCGCGAACAGGGTCAGGAGAACGAGCCAGAAAGCCAGCGAAACGAAGCGAAAGCAAAGCCAATCCCGCCGAGGGGTTCTGCGCTGCAACCCGCGACTGTTGGCCTGCGACTCTCGACCTACGACCTGCGACGCGTGGACCATGACCTAAAACCGCACCAGGAGGTCGATAGCGGGCGTCCAGCCGAGCGCCTCATGGTTTTCGAAGGCGAGCGCGGCATGTGCGCGGCTGAGGTCGACGCCGGCGCCCAAGCTAATCCGGGCTGGCGCGGTCGTGAAGCCAGCCCGCACGGCGAGCACCTCCACCGGGCGGATCTCCAGCCCGCCGCGCACCGACGTGTCGAAGTCGTCCACGCCGCGATCCACGGCGAGCAGCACCGTCGCTGCGTCGATGGGGCGATAGGCGAGGCCGACTTCGAGGCCGGGCTCGGTTGAGAGCGGCGCTTCGAGGCGGGCGCCGTCGTCCCGTGGGGCTAGGAGGTTGCGCGCATGCACGCCAAACGTGACGCCGCGCAGCACGTCTACGAGCGCACCCGCGGAGAGCGTGAACGTCGAGGTCGAGCCGAAGTCGCCGCCGAAAGCGAGGGTGTGAAGGCGGGCGTGCAGGCCGAGGTGGATGCGCCGCGAGCGGCTCAGCGGCACCGCGCGCGCGACGCCGAGGCCCAGCGTCGTCTCGCGGTAGTCCTCGAAGCCATACGTGCGTGCGGTCGCGGCGGCGGTGCCGTAGGGCGTTGGCACGGCGGCGGCGAGGCTCACGATGCGCAGCTCGGACAGGCCAAACGGCTGGCTGGCGAACAGCGCCACGGAGCGCGCGTCGAGCGTGCTCCACCCAGCCGGGTTATGGTGGTTCCAGGTGTCGCCGGGAAGCGCGACCGTTGCCCGGCCTAGCGATAGCGAACGCGCGCCGCCCTCGGCTAGCTGTGCTTGCGCGGCGGGGAGGGCGCCGAGCAAGCCCGCGAGCAGGATCAAGCAGCAGGCGAAAAGGCGACGACAGACGATCATGCAGGGCGAAGGCGTTGGGATGGCGGACCGTCGGTCGTGGTGCTAAGTTGCACCGCCAAGCTACGAGGCCACAGCGCCGGGGGCGGCGTCGCGGGAGTATACCCCACGGTATGCGAAT
The DNA here is from genome assembly GCA_039821555.1 of Bacteroidota bacterium. NCBI lineage: Bacteria > Pseudomonadati > Bacteroidota > Bacteroidota bacterium. Next base: position 107,794 of record JBCBNX010000007.1, on the reverse strand, counting down.
GCTGACGGGCTGCCAGCGATTCGGTCTCCCTCGCTGCGCAATCGGTCTCCAGACGCCCCACGCCTACGCGGCCTCACCTCGCTGCCACTCGTTCCATGCGCCGTCCGTCGTCAACCCATCTGCTTGGTCTCGTGCTGGGTATCGGAGCACTCTGCGCCGGCGCGACCTCAGCGCTGGCTCAGAGCGGCGAGTTCAACTGCAACGTCTCGGTCAACTACGAGTCGATCAGCGGCACGGAGTACAACTTCCTGGAAGACCTGCGGGACGACGTGTTTGAATACGTCAACAACCGGTCGTGGACGGAACTCTTCTTCGAGGAGATCGAGCGGATCGGCTGCGACATCGCCATCACGATCCGCGACGCGGAGTCGCTCAGCCGCTTCCGCGCCGAAATCTTTGTGCGCAGCCTGCGGCCGATCTACGGCAACAGCGTCAGCACTACCGTCTTCGCCGTCGCCGACGACACCTGGACGTTTGACTACAACCGGGGCCAGCCGCTCATCTACGACCCCAACCAGTACAACTCGCTCACCTCGGTGATCGACTTCTACATCTTCCTGATGCTCGGCTACGACTTCGACACGTTCGAAGAACTGGGAGGGACGCCCTACTTCGAGCAGGCTCGCGAGATCGCGGACATCGCCACCGGCCGCGGCGTCGACGACTGGGTCGCCATCGGCGACGACCGGAGCCGTACCACGCTGATTCAGCAACTCCTCGACCCGCTCTACGTCCCGCTGCGGCGCGCCTACTTCCAGTACCATTTCGGGGCGCTCGACCGCTTCGCCACGCAGCACGAACAGGCCTGGGAGACGGCGTTCGAAGCGCTCACGGCGGTCTACGGCGTCTTCGAGGAGTTCAACCAACTCCGCTACGCCATTGACCTGTTCATCACGGCCAAGAGCGACGAGATCGTGAACCTCTTCCGCGAGGCCGATCAGCAGCGCAACGACCTCTACGACATGCTGATCGACATGAACCCGAGCAACCTGCAGGTCTACCAGGGCCTGCTCGAAGGGTAGGGAAGTCGCCGACCCGCATCGCCTACGACCGCGCTTCACTTCTCGACGCCCTCGCCCTGCACATCGGTGGACTTTCGCTTTCTCATCGCCCGGCGCCTGCTGGCCAGCCCGCGCCGCGTGTCGCTCGTCTCGGTGCTGAGTGGGCTGTCGGTCGCAGGGGTGGCGCTCGGGGTGACGGCGCTGATCGTGGTGCTGAGCGTGATGAACGGCTTCTTCGGCGTCGTGCGCGACCTGCTTGTGTCGTTTGACCCGCACGTTCGCATCGTGGCGACGGCGCAGCATGAGGGCCTCGCCGAGGCCGACTCGCTGCGCGCCCTCGTGCTCGACCTGGAGCACGTCGAGAGCGCGACGCCGTATGTGCAGGGCAAGGCGCTGCTCGCCGCGGACAACGGCGGGGCGGACAACAAGGTGGTGATCGTGCGCGGCGTGGAGGCGACGCACCTCCCGAGCGAGACGGGACCAGGCGCCGCCGTCATCACGGGCGGCTTCGACCTCGCGACGGCCGACGGGCAACCGGGCGTTGTCATCGGCGGAGCACTCGCCAGTCGCCTCGGGCTCTATCCAGGCACGACGCCCACACGCGGCTCGCGCATCGACTTGCTCTCGGCGCCGGCCCTGGAGCGGATGCTCGTGCAGTACCCGTTCGGCCTGCCCGCAGCGGCGCGCTTCACCGTGCGCGGCATCTACGAGATGGACGAGGTCTTCGACCAGTCAAATGTGTACGTGGACCTCCCGCAGGCGCAGCGCCTCTTCCGCATGGGCGACCGCGTCACCGGCCTCGACCTACGCCTCGACGACCTCGACCGCGCTGCCGAGGTGAAACGCACGCTCCAAGCTCAGCTCGGCGAGCGCTATACGGTGCAGACGTGGTATGACCTCCAGCAGTCGCTCTACAGCGTCATGCGGCTGGAAAAGTGGGGGGCGTCGCTCATCCTCGCGCTCATCATCGTCGTGGCGGCGTTCAACATCGTCGGCAGCCTCACCATGATCGTGATCGAGAAGCGGCGCGACCTTGGGGCCTTGCAGGCGATGGGTGCGTCGCAGCGCGACATCCGGCGCATTTTCTTGATCGAAGGCCTGCTCGTCGGTGGGCTTGGCGCGGGGCTTGGCCTCGTGCTTGGCCTCGGCATCGCCTGGGCGCAGCAGCAGTTCGGACTCGTCAAGCTCGCAGGCGCCGAGTCGTTCATCATCGATGCCTACCCGGTCGACATTCAAGCGCTCGATGTCTTGGGTGTCACGCTCGTTGCTCTCGCGCTCTGCGTCGTCGCCTCGCTCTACCCTGCGGCTCGTGCGGCTCGCATTGAGCCGGCCGATGCTGTCCGGTGGCGCTAGCCGGTTGCCGTGCCGGGTCAGAAGTGCGAAGTTCGAGGCGCTGTTGCAACCCCAACTCCAACCCTCACCCCTCGCCATGCTCGTTGCTGGAAACTGGAAGATGAACACCGACTTCGAGGGGGCGCTCGAACTCGCCGAGGCCGTGGCGGACGCGGTCGGCGAGCCTGGCGAGGGCGTCGACGTGGCAGTCTGCCCTCCCGCGCCGCTCCTGCTGGCGGTCCTCGACACGCTCGGCGAGTCGGACATCCTCCTCGGTGCCCAGACGATGCACGAGGCTGACAGCGGGGCCTACACCGGCGAGTCGTCCGCGTCGATGCTCACGTCGGTGGGGTGCGTGTTCGTGATCCTCGGGCACTCAGAGCGACGGCAGTATTTCGGCGAGACGGACGACGGAGTGAGGCGCAAGGTCACGCAGGCATTGGCGCATGAGCTCGTGCCGATCGTGTGCGTGGGGGAGACCCTCGCCGAGCGCGAGGCGGGCGACGCCGAGGCCGTCGTGCTGCGCCAGCTCAGCGGTGCTTTCGGCGAAATGGAGGCGTTGGCGGCGCCGGACGCGGTGGTAGTGGCCTACGAGCCCGTGTGGGCCATCGGCACCGGCCGGACCGCCTCGCCGGGCGACGCCCAGGCGATGCACGCGGCCATCCGCGCGTGGATGACCGAGCGGTTCGGAGAGACGGGCGCCGACGTTGAACTGCTCTACGGTGGCAGCGTTAAGCCTAGTAACGCCTCCGAACTCTTCGCGCAGCCCGACATCGACGGAGGCCTCATTGGAGGGGCAAGCCTGGATGCGTCGTCGTTTGCCGCCATCGCTCGGGCCGCTGAGGCGGCGGTCGATGCAGGCACATGAGGGGGAGCAGGCGCGCGAGGCTGTCCGACAGGACGAGGGGCCGTGTGTCCCTGACCTGGTGGGTAATTCCCTGGCTGGGCGCGTTGGCGCTAGTCCTCGCAGCCTGCTCCGCGCCGGATCGCCTCGACGACGTGGATGCCGGTCGTACGCTCGTCTACGACCCCGACGAGCCGGTCTTCGACCTCGATGCCCGGCTGCTACTCGCCGAGCATGTTGAATCCGGTGTTGAATCCGATGTGGACAGCGCTAAGACGGTTCCTCTGCAAGCGCTGGTCGCCGTCGAGCCGAGCACCCTCGTGGCCGAAGCGGACGGGGTCGAGGAGGAGCGCGTCCGCGTGCGTTACCAGCTATCGGTGCTCGTACGAATTGCTGGAACGCGAACGACAGTGCGCGAGCAGCTTTGGGCGGACACCCTGAGCGCCAGCACCGCCGACGGGCTCCGTTCCCTCACAACGGCGATGCACGAAGCTCGCTTTGCGCTCGCGCCGGGGCTATACCTAGTCGAAGCACGGTTGGACGACCTAAGTACGCAGCGCGAAGCCGTGAGGCAGCTACGGATTGAGGTGCCGGACACCAGCGCTCCAGACTGGAACACTGAAGTGCGCGTCGGGCGCCTCCAACTCGAGCGGAAAAACGGCGACGGGTATGCGCCGTACCTCGGGCGAACGCTGGCGACTTCTCCCGAGTCGCTCCGAGTCCGGGCCACGGTAGTCACTGGAACGGACCTTCCAGTCACGCTACACGTCGAGCGACTGCCGAGCGACACGACGGTGGCGCGGCCGCCGCACTGGCTGGGTCCGCAACGTGGTTCCCTTGCCTACCAGGGCGTCCGGATGCGCGATGGTGTTGTGGTGGCGCGGCGTGAAGCTGTGCACGCAGGCGGTGCTGCCGACCATGTCCTCATGGTGCCGCCCATGACGCCCGGGCTCTACAAAATCGCAGTCTCTATTGGGGAGCCCGAGGGGCTAGGAGCAGTGTCCGCCCGGTATCTCACCGTGCTTGACGCTGGGCATCCACGCATGGAGACCATGGACGGCCTCATCGAGAGCCTCGCGTTCATGGCCTATGAACGCGAGCGCGCTTTCATCCTGGAGGCTGAGGCTCCGGAGGAGCGCCGCGCCCGCTTCGACGCATTCTGGGGGGCGCTGCTGGGCGATCGTCGGGTGGCGGCCAACGTGCTCCGTCTCTACTACGAGCGCGTCGAGGACGCCAACCGCCGCTTCTCAACCGTGAAAGCAGGGTGGAAGACAGACCGGGGCATGCTCTACGTTCTCCTGGGGCCGCCCGCCTACGTCGAGCTCGATCCCATGGGAGAGACGTGGTACTATGGAAGCGGGCTGCGCCAGGACGCGACGGCGTTCAGCTTCAGGAGGGTCGACGATTTCGGGCAGCCGGCGGGCTGGCAACCCTACGTTCTGCAGCGTCAGGCAGCGTATGAAGCCGTTTGGGCACGGGCGCTCCGGCAGTGGCGCACGGGACGTGCTGGGTAGGCATGTTGTAGTCCAGGCGCTACATGGCCGTGCCGGTAGCGTGCAGAGGGGCAGGCACGTGTCCAGGCCATGGATGGGCGTGGCGTAGTCGCTGGGATTTTGAAGAAAACGCAAGAGCCCGCAATCAGGTGGGTAGGGAGCCGCGTTCACGGGTCGTTCACAGCGAGGAGAGGGATCGCAGGAGAGGTGAAAAAGAACCACCCGCCCGAGGGGAGGAAAAAAAGTGCCTATCATACAGCACCGTGACCTTCGCAGAAGCAACGGCGGCCTACCGGGTCGCGTCGCCCCCGCGCGTTCCGTGCGAGAACGCTGTTGCGAAGAGGTGTCGCCCCACCACCTAGAGGTGAATGACCGCAGCCACAGGTGCGGTCCGTTGCCCCCTAACCCGATTGATCGTCAGGATGGGTTGTCCCGTCTCGTCCGTTGTCTCGTCCTGCGTCTCAAAACTGGTATGATCCATGCGGGACGTATGCCACGGCGGTGGACCCATCACCCGTCCCTTTCTCCAATCACCTGACAGTCTCTGCTGACCGCGCTGCGTGGCGCCCCGATCGCCCCCACACCCCCGTCGGGATGCCCTGCCGCGTCGTCATAACCCCGCTGAGAGGAAGCAGCCGCCCGCTCTTTACCGAGCTTCGTAGCCTCCATACTCGCACGATCCACACCCATGACTTGGTTCTCGCCCACCCGGCGTGAGTCCGCACGGCTTCAGGAGCAGCCCGGCCTCGCCCAATCGCTTGCGTTCGTCCTTCTCCTTCTGACAGGCCTGGGGGTAAGCACGCCTGGTGCACACGCTCAAGGAGGGGGCGCTATCGATGGCCTGACGCTTGGTCTCGGCCTCGGGGTCTACCAGGGCGAGCTTGACCGCAATGCCTCGAGCAACCCCATCGAATACTTCGCGCTGGCTGAGTTTAGTCTCTCCGTCCACGCCGACCGCGCCCTCTCGCCGTTGTTCATGGCCGAGGCGGGCCTGGTCTACCACCGCTTCAACATCGACGTGGATGCGGACAACAGCATGGGGGTGAACGTCTTCGCCTTCGACGTGAACGCGGGCCTGCGGGTCGGGCTCTTCGGTCGGCCCGGGTTCGTGCGGCTCCAGGCTGGCGTGGCACCCACGATGGTGTCGACGACCTACAATTTTTCGACGCCTGACGTGTTGGAGTCGCGGGGCTACGTGTTCGAGCAGACGAGTCCGCGCTTTATCCTGACGTTCCCGGTGTCCATGATCTTGCAGGACGCTTGGCGCTTCGGCATCCGCTTCATGACGTCTGACTTCCTCGATAGCGCCCAGCGGCGCACGACCGGCCCCGATGTGATCTCGTCGATCCACGTGGGCTACCGATTCCGCCTCTAGCTTCTCACTCACCTGACTCCTGGCGCTCCGCCATCGCAGGCGCTTACGCCTGTTGCAACTCTGCCTTCTTCTCGGCGCAGTTGCCCCGCCACCCTCACCTGATCCCACGCGATCTATGAAGACCTCTACGTTTTTCCTCCTCGCGCTGCTGCTGGCCTTCGGTCCTGCAGTGGGCGCTCAGTCGCTGCTCCTCAAAGCGGGCCCCGCTGTGACCCAGGCCCCGGACGCAGATCCAGTCACGCAGGCCGGGTTCCAGATTGGCTCCCGCATTTGGCTGGCCGAGTTCTTCCAGGTACAGGGGATGCTCGGCTACACCGACGAGGCGAGCGCCGAGGTGACCATGAACGTGCGTCCGTTCTCCGGGGCGCAGCGCTTCGAGCCGTACGTCTTCTCGGGCTTCGGCCTCTTCTTCAGCGGTGACGACCACCGCTCGGTGATCCCGGTGGGCATCGGCATGGACTACTCGCTCAACGAGCGCGTGGCTCTCAACTTTGAGCTGGCAGCCCGCTGGACGCTCTTCCGTGACCTCACGCCGTCGCCCGGAGCTCGCAACGGCCTGCAAGAGCTTGGGTTCGGCGTCTTCCCAGCAGTGGGCGTGAACTACACCTTTGCCAAGGCATCGCGCTACGACCCCGAGGTCATCGCAGAGGAGCGTGCTATCGAGCGGGGCCAGATCGCACGCCGCGACTTCCCTGAGCAGGATCCTACGATTGTCTCGCGCGACGCGACGGCTGGCGGAGGCCAGGTGGCGGCGCCGAGCTATGGCACGCCCCAGGCGGGCGGAGGCGCGGTGTCGGCGCAGCCCGGCATCACGTCGGAAGGGCAACCGGGCTACGCGCCGTCGGTCCAGTCGGGACAGTCGGTGGGTATGCCGGTGCAGGGTACCGTCGGCCGGACCGTAGCAGACCCGGCCGCCCGGCAGGGAGCCCTCAGCGGCTCCTACCAGGTTCCGGGCGCGGCCGCTATCGGAGGCGCCGCGGCACAGCCGGTGGGCCTCCCCCAGCAGGGCGGCTTCCCCCAGGGCGGCGGCGTCCAGCCCGCGGGCGTGAGCCAGGCTGGCGACATGGTCTTGGTTCCGGACGGCACCTACACGATGGGCCTCTTCGAAGAGGACCCACTCGGCCTCCAGACGCAGGGCTTCAAGCGCGTCACCGTGTCCTCGTTCTTCATCGACAAGTTCGAGGTGACCAACATGCAGTTCCGCCAGTGGCTCCAGGGCCTCGCGCCGTCGGCCCGGGAGGCGATGACGCCGGACTCGATGGCGTGGCAGGACGCCGGTGGCCGCGCCAACTTCCAGTCTTACTTCCTGGGTCAGGCCTACAACGACTACCCCGTGGTGGCGGTGACCTGGGACCAGGCCAACGCCTATTGCCAGGGCCAGGGCAAGCGCCTCCCGACCGAGGCAGAGTGGGAGTACGTCGCCCGCTCAGGCGTGTCGGGCGGCATCTACCCGTGGCCCGGCCAGTCGCCGCAGGCGCCCAACGGCGGCTACTACGCCAACTACAACCCCGGTCGCGCGGGCTATGCCGCGGACGGCTACGCGTTCACCGCTCCCGTCGGCGCCTTCCCGTCCTCGCCGTGGGGCATCTTTAACATGAGCGGCAACGTCGCCGAGTGGACCCTCGACGCGTACAACCCGACTTACAGCGTGCTCGCTGACTTCAACCCACGCTGGGTAGATGACCGTGAAGCGCGTCGCATCGTGCGTGGCGGCTCCTGGGCCGCCGAGGACTTCTACATCGGCGTCGGCGTCCGCGAGGCGTTCGACATGAACGACGCGAACATCTACACCGGCTTCCGCTGCGCGAAGGACCTCGGCAGCGAGTTTGGTCCCGCTCCAGGCCAGGCGCAGAGCGGTAGCGACCCGGCTGGCGGCTTCGTGCCTCCGGTCCCGCCCCAGGGCGGCCAGCCCAGCGACAACGGGGACCAGAACGGAGGGGGGCAGTAGCCTCGTCCCCCTCACCCTCCAACCACAATACAGGTAGAACACAATGGCTGAAGCACAATCCAAGTCGATGTCCCGCGTGAACGGGTTCATTGGTCTCCTCGTGGGCGTCTTCGGGGCCCTCGCCATCATCGGCGTGACCGCGAAGATCCTCAAGTGGGACTCCGTTCTCGGCTTCGACTACAACGACGTCATCCTGGTCGGCTTCCTCGGGGAAGCAGGCGCCTTCGTGGCCATGGGCGTCTTGGCGCTCATCCAGGGCCTCGCGGCCAAGGGGACACCCACCAAGGCGCTCGGTGCTGCGGGCGAGCCGCTCCTGCTCAACTCGCCGGAGAAGTCCGAAGAGTTCTATCGCCAGGTTCAGGAGATCGCTACTACCGAGGTGCGTCGCATCTTTGGGACGATGGGCGAAGACTACAAGCGCATGAACGCCGAGGTCCACCAGGCCCTCGTTGCCTCGGTGAAGTCGGGCATCTCGACCGAGCTGAGCCAGCTCACGACCGGCCTGGGACAGGTCATGGGTGAGCTCTCGGGCGATGTGCAGAAGTTCGGCTCCGAGATGCGTGGCATGAGCCAGGAGATGAGCCAGGCGCGTACGTCGGTGGCGCAGATGCGCCAGACCCTAACACAGACGGCAACGGGCTCGCTGCCGCAAGACGCGCAGCGCCTCGGCCAGGGCATGAACGCCCTCAGCCAGGAAATGGGCGCCGCCGGTACGCAGGCCGAGGCCATCCGCTCCGAGCTGGAGCAGGTCGCCCGTCGCTTCCGCATGTTCAACAACCCCGGCGTCTCGACGAACGGCAAGGACGGAGCGTCCGCCGAAACGTACGTGTCCCGCGCCTAAAACCGACGAGGTATCCCTATGTCTGTAAAAGACATGCGGTACAACGTCATGCTGGCGTTGTACTTCCCCATCCTGCTCTACGCGATGAGCACGTTCGACCTGGACGACAGCACCATCGCCGTGGGCAACGTGCAGCCCTACCTCGACGCTGAGGAGACGGTCGTGCTCGGCCAGCCCTTCCAGGCGCGCGCCATGCTCGCCGTCGGCGCGGGCGAGGGCCTTTCGCTCAGCGGCTCGGAGGCGTTCATGGCTTCGGGCGACTCGATGTTCGTCATGGAGACGGGCAACCTCCTCGCGGAGAACGAGGACGTCAAAGAGGTCGAGTATGCCGCAACGATGACCGTCCCGCAGATCGGCGGTGGCACGCGCGAAGTGCCGATCACCGGCACGTTTACGGTGCGCCGACCTGAGATCGTCGCCGTCAACGCGGGCGAGGTGGCGCTTTATCGCCAATGCCGCAACGAGGTCCGCATCGACGTGCCGGGTCTGGAAGATCGGCCGCTCATCCTCAACGGCACCGAGGCGCGCACGCTCACGCTCGCGCCCAGCGGGCAGACCGCAGGCATCCGCGTTGAGACGCCAGGTCCCGACGGCAACGTCTTCCTGGGATCGAAGTCGTTCGCGGTCATCGACCCGCCGCGTCCGGAGATCCGGGTCGCCAACGCAGGCCGCGCCGTCAACAACGGCGACAACCTGCCGCGCGGACGCTTCGCGCTCAACTTCTCGGTCCAAGCCGACCAGGAGTTTGCCCAGCGTTACCCGAGCGATGCTCGCTACGGCGTAGGGAGTGCCACGGTGTACATCCGGCGCGGCCTCACCGCCTCGGAGCGCCTCGGCACCTACAACCTGAGCGGCGGTCGCCTCCCTGCCATCCGTGCCCTTGCCTCGGCGCGCCCCGGCGACCGCATCATCGTCCAACTCAACAACGTGTATCGTCTCAACTACGCAGGCACGTCCGTTGGCGTCTCGCTTAACGAAGGCAGCCGCACGTTCAGCTTCACGATTTCGTAAGCATGCCCGAACCCCGTGCTCCGGCGCTGTGCCGGGGCACGGAGCTTCGGCCTCACCGACCCGACTGCATTATGTCTACCACCCTCCGTCGTCTGGCCCTGGTGGCGCTCGTCGCGCCGCTCCTCCTGGCCCAGGCCATGTTGGCCCAGGGCAACTGGCGCCAGACCGTCGAGATCATCGTCCCCGTGGAGCGCGAGAACGAGCAGAACGTCACTGGCGTTTTCCTCGACTCGCTCGTCGCCTACATCGAGACCGACGACCTCCAGGTCCGTCGCGACCGCGAGGACGAGACGACCTACACGCTCGCTCAGATCGAGGATGACCTCAGCTACGAGGGCCTCTTCCTCAGCAGCGCCAACCGCGTCTTCATCACCTACCGCATGGAAGGCAACTCGCGTGGCTTCCGGTCGAGCATCGAGGAGATCTTCTTCATCTACCGCCCCGATGGGGAGTACGCCGATGTGGACATCCCCGTCCTCTACGTCGATGGAGAGAACACTACGCTGAAGCGGCTCCTCAACAACAGCGGCACGAACATGCGCTACAACGAGGCGGCCTTCAAGCCCTTCCGCGACCAGATCGCCATGCACCAACTCGCCAAGACCTCGGACGCCGTGATCGTCCGCTACGGCGAAAACGGGCAGTACGTGATCTACGAGGAGGCCGAGTCCGAGCGCGAGCGTGTCCGTCTCGTGAACGTGATTCGTCGCTTCATCGACTAGCAACCGGATCGCTTGCGCGCAGGCTTTGCGCTCAAGCACCAAGTTCCTGGCTTCGCCGGGATTCCAAGGCGGGGTGCGCTGTTTCTACCTGGGCGCACTCCGCCTATTTATATCTGGGGACTTCGTATTTAGAGGATCTCCGTTCCCGATGACGCGGCCACGATGGCACCGCTCAGAGCCGGATGCCGAGCACGCCTGCATAGGTGGTATGCCGCCCAATCTTGTTGTCCCCGAACGGGATGTAGATAAACTCATCGGAGAAGTCGAGCCAACTGGCTCGCACGCCGAAGGACAGGCCGCGCGAGGGTGTCACGTCCCAGACCACGCCACCAGTGAGCGTGAAGCCACCCAGCGCGTTCGCCTCGCGCCTAAGCGTGGCCTGCTGCTGTCCTGCAACCGTCCATCCGAGGACGTAGGTAGCACGTAGAAACGGAGCGACTGGGGCCGCAGAGAAGTCGTACTGGGCGCCGAGGCCAAGAGAGAGGTAGAGCGGATCATAGTTCGGGACGTCCGACCGTTCCTCAAGGCGTTCGTACGGGCCGTAATTCTCGAGGCCCAACTCGACCACGCCGTACCACGTGTTCGGCCACGCCTTGACTTCGATGAGACCAACTCCGCGCAGTGCATAGGTCGAGCGGAACGCATCGGCCTCCTCCAGCGCCGTGTCGAGGACGAACGAGGCGGCCAACCGCTCCACCCCAAAGCTCCCCTCCACGGCGAAGTGCAGCGCGTAGCCCGATTGCTGGTCCACGCGGTCAAGACGCGGCGTGAAGCGATAACCGGGCTCTGCGCACGTGTTGTACTGCACCGTGAGGTCGACAAGGTCGCGCTCCCTGTAGCGCGCCTCTGCCACGCCGTCCAGCAGGGCGCGACACGACTGGAAGGCCCGATTGAGCGTGCCGACCCACAGCTTCAATTGCCGTGACTGGGTAGGTCCACGCTGGGACGTGACCTCAAAGAGCCCCTCGATGGGGAAGTCGGTCCCCTCGATGTAGTACGTGTCCGCGCCGGTGTCGAGGTGGTGCACGTACAGCGTGCGAGGGCCTGGGACGAGTTCACGCAGGAACGTGTGAGCCCCGCGGGTCCCTTCCGTGTTGAAGTCGATCCAGCGATGCACGAAACGGGTGCCGCCGTCGATCTGGTAGCTCTGGGCCTCGCGGTGGGTGAAGGTGGCGGGGGCAGCGCTAGGGGTGGCGCGGAAGGTGACGCCGCGCATCTTTTCGAAGTCAGGCACGAGTGCGATCTCCCCGCGCAGCGTGTCGCCCTCCACGGAGACAACGGTGCCGGGGGCAAAGCGAACGTCGTCTTGGGCAGCGAGTGGGGGGGTGAGAGTCCCGGCGAGGACTGCGAGGGCAGCGAGGACAAAGCGCATGAGCGGGAAGCAGCAGGGAGGAGGGAAGTAACCTGGAAAACTAGGACCAGCGCCGATAGGGTGGGCGCGAAGAACCGTCGGAGATCAGGACCATCGCGGGACGTATTCTGTGCCATACCACGGACGGCAGTATGGCTTCATCGACCAACGGCTCCGCTTCGATCAACGGCTCCGCTACGGAACCCCTTCGCATTGCGATGTGGTCAGGACCGCGCAACCTCTCGACGGCGCTCATGCGGTCGTGGGGCAGCCGAGCCGACACGGTTGTTGTGGACGAGCCGCTCTACGCGCACTATCTCGCCGAAACCGGTCTCGATCATCCTGGCCGCGCTGATGTGCTCGCGAGCCAGCCGACTGATTGGCGTGTGGTTGCCAAACAGCTCACAGGACCGGTGCAGGAAGGCGCGCCGATCTACTATCAGAAGCACATGGCGCACCACCTGCTGCCGACGGTCGGGCGTGCGTGGCTGGATGCGCCTAGCTTCCGTCACGCGTTCCTCTTACGTGAGCCTGCGGCCATGCTCGCTTCCCTCGTGAAGGTGCTCGGGCAGGACGTGCGGGTCGAAGACACCGGCCTGCCGCAACAGGTCGAGCTGTTCAGGCGGATCGCTGACCGGGACGGCTTGGCGCCGCCCGTCGTTCGAGCGCGTGACATCCTAGCCGACCCAGCTTCACGGTTGCGTGCGCTTTGCGATGCCCTCGGTATTTGCTTCGACCTGGCCATGCTCTCCTGGAATCCAGGACCCCGCCCTACCGATGGGGTGTGGGCCAAACACTGGTACGGGGCCGTGGAGCGCTCGACAGCGTTCAGCCGGCCGCATACAAAGACCGCTGAGGTTCCCTCGTCGTGCGTATCCGTCTTGGTGCAGTGCGAGCGGTTGTATGGTCAACTTGAACCGTTTGCCCTGGGGGTGACTTTGTAGAGTCGACCTATATTCGTTCGTCGTGCTGTCTTTCAGGCTGCGTTAATTAGGAATACGTGCTTCCCGCTGGGCTCATGCGAGCCGCCCGGCTTGCGAGCATCGGTAGAGAGCAGGATGCAGGTGACGGCAGCCAGCATGACAGCTGAAGAAAAAAGCATAGCACATGGCGAGGTCGTGGGCGAAACCTCGCACGGGTAAATAAGGGGGCAGCGCGCTCCGCTCACGCTCCAGCCACATAGACTCCTACTCTCCCGCTATGACGCGCTTGCACCTCGCCTTCCTCTCAGCTCTTGCCCTGATCGCGGTGGCCTGCGCCCCGGTCCTCGCACAGGACGGTACCACCGTTGGCGTGCAGGATGGCAAGTTCGGGATCGGCTTTTCATCGGCCTACCCATCCTACGGGATAAGTGGGGCCTACTACCACAACGAGTACCTCACAGGGTCGGTGGTCGTTGGCGCGCTCGGGACCGTGACCGCGTACGGCGGTCGCGTGTGGTATCGCTTTCTGCGCGACGTGCCCTACGACGTGTATGCCTACGGGGGACTTGCAGCCTACCGCGTGGACGTGGTCTTTGCGAGCGAGACCGCCATCGGGTACGGCGCAGGCGCGGGCATCGAAGCGAGCCTGAAACAGCTCTTCAACAGTGAAGACTTCCCGCCCATCTTCGTCAACGCCGAGGTCGGCTTCGCCGGAGCGAACTGGGACACCTACAGCGGCTTCTCGGCGCTAGCGGTCGGCGTGGGGGCCCACTTCCGTTTCGGCAAACGCTAGATCAGGGTCCTGCTACACTACCCCAGGGCGCTTGCAGGCTCGTAACGATACGGTAATACAGTGGCAGCTATTCTAACAGGCGTCTACTCAAGTCCGGTTGGTTCTTGGCTGGGTAGATCATGCCAAGCTATTCCATGCTTCCTTGCTCCATTTCCATGTACACCGCCCGTCTCTTTGCCCTGACGCTGTTGACCCTATGCGCCACTAGCGCCCTGGCACAGACGAAGCCCATTGTGGGGACAGCTCCTTTCTTCCGTAGCTCCGCGGTCACCCCTGCGACGGCAGCGGAGGCACAGGCGCTCGTCACGAATGTGCTCGTAGAAAGCGACCGATTCATGGTCGTAGAGGTGGAGCAACGCACGGCCATCGAGGACGAACTGTTCGCCCAAGGGGACGACGCCTACCTGGATGGCGTAGTCACGGCCGTCGAGCCGATGGGCGCTGAGTACCTCCTCTTCGGAACCATCCTCGACGTCTCGGCGCGGGAGCAGGTCAGCGACGGAACGCGGACGTACGCCGGGAGCGTCACTTACGAACTGCGTAAGGTGTCCGTGGGCACCCGCGAAGTCGAGTGCCAGCAGACCATTCAAACGGACGTGGCGGACCAAGCCGTCAGCGCCGGGCGCGGGGGCCTGGTGGGACTCGTCCGAAAGCAGGCCGGTGGATTGGTCGGGCGCGCCGCCGCCGCCGCGCTCAACGCTGACTCACCCGACGCCGCAATTACGGCCGCGATCAACGACTCCAGGAGTCAGGTGCAGAGCTTCCTTGACACTTGCTTCCCAACGACCTACGAGGTGCTTGCCATCGAGCGCGAAGGAGACGGCGGGCGGATCGAGGAGGTGCTGATCGGAGGCGACAGCGACGGGCTCCGCGCTGGGCAGTCGCTCGATGTGGTCGAGTTGCAAGTGTTCGAGATGAGCGACGGGACGGTACGCACCCGGGAGCGCCCGGTGGCGTCGCTGCGCGTGCGCGATGTGCAGGGCGAAGGGTTCGCCGTGTGCTCAGTACGCGGGCGCCGCGACCAGGAAGCCCTACGCGACGCCTTCGCCGAGGGCACGACCCTCGTCGTGAAGGTCGCCGACTGACCCTCGGACGTTTCAGTTTATCGATCCTGCCACCTTGCCGCGTGCGATGCACGTCAGGCTCGGCGCCCACTCTCTCTCACCGATGCCATGACTCGATTCAGCCCGTTTCCAGTCTCGACGAGGCAGGCGCTCATTGCAGCCATCGGGACCCTTCTCCTAGCGGGACTTGGCGGCTGCGGTGGCACGCCTCCGGCTCCGCCGAGCGCTGAAGTGCTCTACGCGGGGCGCGCAGACCGTGGTACGATCACCCTCCGCGCGACGGGCTACGGACAGCGTCCTGAGGACGCCATCCGCCACGCGGAAGAAAATGCCTTCTGGACGCTACTCTTCCGCGGCGTCCCCGGCTCGCCGCAGGCTACTGCCATGGTGCGCGACACCTCGCGTCCTGAGGACAGCCCGCATGCGGCCTACTTCGACGAACTCCTAGCGGGCGGGCGCTACGCCACCTTCCTGACGGAGTCCTTCACCGAGGGCGAGCCCGTGCGAACCCAGAACGGACGCCGCGCTCAGGTCACCCTCACCGTCAACACGCAGGCGCTCCGGCGCGATTTAGAACAGCACGGCGTCCTGCGCCAGTTTGGTTACTAGCCCATGCAGACATGCTACCGAGCAGGGTGGGTCCTGCTTCTTCTCGCGGTGCTCGTGCCGCCCGCCATCGCCCAGCCTGAGCCCGTCGCGCAGGTGCAGCCCAGCATCATGGTGGTGCCCTTTGCCCGCGAAGGCGAAGACCTCCGCACCCTCATCGAAGCCGACGCCGACGTCGGCATCACGCTCACCGTCGTCCAGCGCGCCTTCGACGCCCGCGGCTTCACGACCGTCGACGCGCTGGCCTACATCCGCGAGATGACGCGCGACGATGCCATGATGCTCGGCACCCAAGAGAGCCTAAAGCAGATGCTCATCGACAACGCCCCGACCGAGATCTACCTCGAAGTGCGCACGTCGGTGGAAGACACGGGAGCAGGCAGCCGCGCGGCCGTCCAGGTGAACGCCATCGACACGGCGACAAGCGGCGCGCTCGCCAACGACGTGTGCCGCAACGCGCGGCCCTTCCGCACGTCGGACCTCGGCCGTCTCGTCGAGAACGCCCTGGACGACTGCCTGGACAACCTCCTCGACACGATGATGGGCAAGTTCGACCAGGTGCGGTCGAGCGGGCGCAGCCTCGACATCACGATCCGCTTCGGTGCGGACTCCGACCTCGACATGTACACTGAGATCGGCACGCAGGGCGACGTGATCGCGGACGCGCTGGAGGACTGGATGGACGAGAACGCCTACCAGAACAACTACCGCATCCGCGGTTCGAGCGACCTCAGTCTCGAAGTGGACGACTTCCGCATCCCGCTGCGGGAGCCGGGAACGGACCGCAACTACCGGCCCCGTACGCTTGGCCGCGCGCTACGACGCTACATCACCAACGAACTCGGCATCGACGCCCGGATGGATGTCCAGGGTGCCAACGTCTACATCACCCTCGGATCCTGGAGGTAGCCATGCGCCCCGCACTTCTTCTCCTGCTCGCGTTCGCGGCCGGCAGCCTTCTGGCGCAGCCCAGCGACCTCGACGACCTCGCGCGCGTCTCGCTCTCCGTCGTGACGCCTGAGAGTCATAGCGACCTGAGCGAGGCCCAGCTCAGCAGCCTCCGCAACACCGTCGTGCGGATGGTCACGGCCAACGGGATCTCCGGCGACGGCACCAACGCCGACATCGTGATCTTTCCGGTGGTCGACCTCTACGACAAGCGGACGGTCGAGGGCATGCGGACCCTCACGGTGATCCAGGGCGAGCTGAGCCTGTTCGTCAAGAACGTGGTGCAAAACGTCACCTTTGCCTCGTTCAGCACGCCGCTCCGGGGACAGGGCACGAGCGAGCGGCAGGCCGTCACGAGTGCGCTGCGCAGCGTAGACGCCGACAGCCGCGCTGCCGCTGACTTCTTCGACACGGCGCGCCTGCGCATCGCGGACTACTATGCTGAGGAGTGCGACCGCCTCCTCACGGAAGCGCAGACGTTGACCACCGCGCAGTTCTACGACGAGGCCTTCGGCATCGTGATGAGTATCCCCGATGTGGCGTCGGACTGCCATGCCCGCGCCCAGCGCGCCGCCACCGAGGTCTTCGATGCCTATCGCCAGCAGCGCTGCGGCGCGCAGGTCCAGGCAGCCCAAGCCGCCCTCGCCAACAACGAACTGGGACGCGGGCTGCGGCTGCTCGGCAACGTAGACCCGTCGTCTGAGTGCCGCGACGAGGCGTCCCGGCTCGCTCGCAGCGTGGCGGCCGAGGCCGACGCCCGCGACCGCCGCTACTACGAGGCGCTCCAGGAAGCCTACCGCACGTCGGCTGACCTTGAGAGCCAGCGCATCGACGCGTCGCGGGATGTGGCCGTGGCCCGAGCGAAAGCCGCCGGGCGTGTCGCGCGGGTCTACTACAGCTACCGACGGCCTACCGTCACCTACACCACGCTCGTCCGCACCACCACTGTGCGGTGAGTCGGGGCGGCCACCCAGTACCATCCAACATTGGACTCAGAATCCTATGCGCCTACTCTACGGCATATCGTTTACGCTCTGCGCTCTTGCTCTGTCTGCCTGCGACTCAAGTGACTCCAACAACCTTTTTGGGGGTGACGGACCGCAATACGACGACCAATTCGTCCGAGCTACCATCGGCGGCGATGCGTGGCAAGCACGCGGCCTCGCCAACCCTGGCGACCTCGGGCTGGTCTTCTTCGGCAATGAGGTTGACTTTGCCGGGACCGACATCTCAGATGGGGAGGTCACATTCGTGTTCGGATCTAGCTTGCCCATCAATCTCGTCGAAGCTGGCGCGCGCCTTGTGCAGGTCGCGGCGTACATCGTTCGCGTCGATGAGATCGAAGAGATCGATGACGACCTGGTCGCTTCAGGCCGCAGCGAGGCCGTCTTCGTGACGACGCTGGTGGACAGCGACGGGAGGCAGATCACGGACCCCGACTTGGAACTGCCCATGATCAACTACGTCGCATGCGATTTCTCTCGCAGCGTGTCCGACGACTGCGAGGACGGTACCGGCGTCTTCACGGCGGTGGGCGGTGACATCGAGATCGCCTTTACAGAACTCTCCACATCCTCCCTGGTCGGCACCTTCTCTGCCACGCTCAGGAGCGAAGGGGGAGCAGCACAACCGTTGTCTATTTCCGGGGGCGCTTTCAACGTCGACGTGGTGGAGACGCCCACGGCTGCACTGCCGTCACCATGGAGGCAGCACTTCTCCTCGGCTGTAAGCAGCGCTACACAATAGGTCTTCTGGCTCAGACCATTGTGGCGCCTCAGCGGCACGCAGGATGTGGTGGTCCTGCGTGGCGCTTTCGTTCAAGTCCGATCTATGGTTGAAGGCGATAGCTGGCGGCGGCGTCGGGGCGGCCCCATGCCTCGTAGAGTTGGGCGAGGCGCTCGGTGTACAGGGGGATCTGCTCGTGGTCGGGGCCGAGCGACGCGACGATGGCATCGTGGCTGGCAACCAGGAGGCTTTCTGCCTCCGCATAGCGGCCCTGAGCCGTCCGAAGCTCGCCAAAGTGCGCCTGATGCCGCGTGGCGACGTAGACGCGGATCCCTGCCGTCGACGGCAGGGCGGGGACGCACTGCTGGTAGAGTGCTGCCGCCTCCGCGAGCGAGCCGGAGTCGAGGAGCAACTCGGCGAGTTGGCAGGTTGTCGTGACGGTGTAATAGTGATCAGGACCGAGCACCTGCTGGAAGACGGGTAGGGCCGCGCGCTGCGTGGCGAGGGCCTCGTCTAGCTTCTCCTGATCGCGAAGGACGAGCGCGAGTTGGTTGCGCGCCACCGCCGTGTTCGGGTGGGCTTCGCCGACAAGCCGGGCAAAGATGTCGCCCCCTTCGCGCAGGGCGGCCTCGGCCCGCTCTAGGTCGCCCGTCTTGCGTACGATGGAGCCGAGCATGAGCAGGCCAGTGGCGACTTGGATGTGGTCGTTGCCAGTCGCGGCTCGGCGTATCCGTAAGGACTCCGTGAGCATCGAGTCCGCAATCGCATGTTCGAAACGCGAATCATGAAGCACGGCTAGGTTGCCGAGCTGGATCGCCACGCGGACATGCTCGGGGCCGAACACCTCGCGGTCCAAGGCCAGGGCCTCGCGGTAGAGCGGTTCTGCCTCCTCGGGCCGACCCTGGTTGATGTAGCTCGTCCCGAGATTGGTCAGTGTCTGGGCGAGGTCCGCCTTGCTGCTGTCATCGGAAGCGCCGCGTTGCACGGCGAGGGCCGCCAGCAAGAGGGGCTCGGCCTCGTCGTGGCGAGCTTGCTCGGTGTAAAGGACGGCCAACTCGGACCGGAGCGAGACTAAGTCGCGAGCATCTGGGGGCAATGTCTGTTCGAGGAGGGCCTCGGCTTCGAGGAGGGCCGCTTCCGCTTCGGCGAAGTCTCCCTGGAGGTAGCGCGTGGTGCCGATTCCGTAGAGCGTCTCGGCGCGGTCGAGCGGGTTGTCGAAGGGGCGCTGGAGCGCGAGGGCGCGTTGCAGCAGCGTGTCGGCGGCTCCATAGCGGCTCAGGCCGGAGTGCACGCGCCCGAGGACGGTGAACATGCGCGCCTGGAGCTGCGGTTCGCCCGCGAGCGCTTCGGCTTGGGCGACCCCGTTCCGAAGGAGGTCCTCGACCGTCACGTCGCCGGACTGAGCACTCATCGGGTTGCTCGTCTCGAAAAGACTCACCAGGTAGTCGGTGATCCGTTCGGCGGTCTCGGCCTCAGCCACCGCCGCGTCGCGGGCGTCAGCGAGACGGAGCGTGTAGAACGTCACGAGCGCGGTGACGAGGGCCAGCACAATAACCACGGCGGAAAGTCGCTGGCGGTGACGGCGGAAGAATTTCCAAGAGACATACCCGAGCGTGGCCGGCCGAGCGTCAAGAGGGCGGTTGGACGCATATTGGTCGAGGTTACGCAGGAGCGCTTCCACGGAGGCATAGCGACGGGCAGGGTCCCGCTCCATCGCTTTGAGGCAGAGCGCATCGAGGTCGGCCCATGCGGCAGCACCCAGCGAGGTTGCGTCAGGCGGAGTAGCGTTCTCAGACGCCGTCCGAGCCAGCCGGGACGGTGGCGGCGCCTCTGCTTCGAGCAGCACCCGTTTCACCTCAGCCTCCGTGCCGTCCAGGTCGTACGGGTGTCGCCCGGCTAGCAACTCATAGAGCAACACGCCGAGGGCATAGACGTCGGTGTAGGTGCCGAGCGCTTCGCCGCGAAGCTGTTCGGGCGCCGCGTACGCGGGCGTCATGAGCCGAAGGTCGTCGACCGCCCCAGCATCGTCGCTCTCATGGCCGAGCGAGTCGAGATGCCGGGCAATGCCGAAGTCAAGCAGCTTCACCATGGACTTCCCGTCGGGGCCCGGTGAGACGTAGACGTTGGAGGGCTTCAGGTCCCGGTGGAGGATCGCCTGCCGATGGGCGTATCGGACGGCCTCGCACACGGCGCGGAACAGGCGCAAGCGTTCCTGGACCGAGCAGCGTCGCTCGGTGCAATACGCCGTGATCGACGCGCCCTCGACGTACTCCATGACGAAGTACGGTGTGCCCCGCGGTGCGGCCTCGTTGTCGTCCGCGACGTCTCCGGTGTTGTGCACTCCCGTGTCGTACAGGTGTGCGATAGAAGGGTGTGAGAGATCCGCTAGTGTCTGTTGCTCGCGCTCGAATTGGGCGAGCCGCGCCGGTGAGAGCGTTGCGTCCCGGAGTATCTTAACCGCGACGGTGCGGTCGGGGTCGGTGCGTTCACCGAGATACACCGTTCCCATGCCGCCCTCGCCCAACACCCGAAGCAGGGCGTACGGGCCCACGTGGTCCGGCATCGCGGCGTCATACCCGAAGACATTCTGGGCCATCATGGGCAGGCCTGCCTCCATGAGCGCACCAAAGCCTCCCGGCGCGTCCAGGTCGATGTCGCGGGTTGCCGCGAGCGTACGAAGCGCCTGCTCCAATGCAGGGTCGTGTTCGGCCGCCGCCTCCAATTCGCGGGCTCGTTCTTCGGGAGAGAGCGCCTGGGTGTCGTGAAGAATGGTGCGTAGACGCTTCGGTGGGGGTGGCATGAGAGAGCAGCGTGTGCGTCAGGAATGCTTGCGTTGCCAGGCGTTGAGCCAGCCTTTGGCCTGCGTCCACTCGCGCGACACCGTACGCTCGCCGACGCCGAGCAGGTGCGCGGTTTCAGGGATCGTGTAGCCCCCGAAGAAGCGCATCTCGACGGTCCGGGCCCAGCGAGGGTGATCACGTTCGAGCGCCTTCAACGCCTCGTCGAAGGCCAGCGTCTCATCGAGGTGGATGCCAGAAGCCACGAGGTCACGGTCGAGCGTGACGCGGTGGAGGTCGCCGCCTTTGCGCCTCGTTGCGCGCTGCCGGGCGGCGTCTACCAGGATGCGCCGCATCACCTGGGCGAGCAGATGTTTGAGGTGGACCTGCGACTCGACGTCGAGGTCTTCCGCCTGGATCAGCCGGAGGTAGGCTTCGTGGACGAGCGACCCGGTGCTGAGGGTGGCGTTGGCTTCGCCACGGCGCACCGTCCGGGCCAGCCGAGTGAGTTCCTCGTAGGCCAGGCTCATGAGGTGATCGAACGTCTCCTTGTCCATGAGGACGGGGTGGGTAGAGGGCCGCTTGAGTGGGTCGAGGCGATCTGTAGCGACGCCTAGAGCAGGAAAGAAACGGCCCAGGTTCGCACGTGGGCAAACGGGAAAAGAGGGGGCGGCGATTCCGTGATGGCCTACCCGAATGGTGCCAGTGGTCGACCCAGCAGAATTCCGAATTATGTGCGACACGGCGTAGACGAGGGCGTCTACGGCCCCCAATCAGGCATCGAGCGCACGGGACTGGGCAATCCAGGCGTAGAAGGCAGCGTGCCAGCGAACCGCGGCGAGGATGCAGGCGCGCACAACCAGGGCAGACGCTTCCCGAAATACCTCAGTACAGCCTCAAAGGGGTCGGCGACGATCTACAGTACCCAAAAAAACGGCCCGAACGCGATGTACGGGCCGTTTCCGGGGTGGAGCATAGCGGATTCGAACCGCTGACCTCTACAATGCCATTGGGTCGGGAGCGGGGTGCTACACCCCTCGAAACGGCCCGTATGCGCTCTATTCGCCGCTCAGGCTCTGCCGATCCATGCCAGATCATGCCACTTCTTGCCTGCTTTGGTGGCCCATGTGCGGCCCGCCCTGAGGCTCCTGCACGCCAGCCGAGACAGCGATCGGTGGGAAGATGCGCCGCGCTTCGTCGACGAGCGACTCTGGGCGGAGGTGTGCGTACTTCATCGTCGTCTTGAGGTCGGCGTGGCCCATGATCTCCTTGAGCCGGTAGAGGTCGCCGCCGCGCTGCACCCACCAGCTCGCGAAGGTGTGGCGGAGGCTGTGGAAGCGGAGGGCTTCGGGAAGGCCCGACAAACGCCGGTAGTGCCGGAAGCGCCGTGAGGCGTAGTCACCGGCGAGCGCCTTCCCCGTGGCACCGCGGAGGACGGGGGTGCGAGCACCGGGCTTGCCCGACCGGCTGCTAGCGCAAGCCTCAGCGTGGAGACGTTCGAGCACCGGCGCGGCCTCGCCAACGATGGGCACGGGGCGCTTACGGCCGCTCTTGGTCGTGAAGTCGTCGGTGTTGCGCACGTGGAGTACGCCTGCGTCGAAGTCCACGGCTCCCCAGCGAAGCGCGGCGAGTTCTCCCAGGCGCAGACCCGAGCCGACTGCCACGCGCACCGCGTCGAGCAGCCAGCGGTTGCCGCCCTCCATCTGCTGCATGGCCGCGTCGGCCTCAATGCAGGTGACGAGGCGCGCGAAGTCGTCCACGCTCAGGAATGGGATCTCCTCTTCGCGGCGGTCTTGCTGGCTGCGTGCTCGGCGTCGCTCCGGCATCGGCGAGCGCTCGACGAGCCGCTCCTCGACGCACCACGCGAAGAAGATGCGCAGGCGGTCGGCGTGGTTCTTCGTGGTGGCCGGGCTGCGGGGCGTGCCCTTCGGCGTGGGGAGTGCGAGGTACGCCTCGACGTGGCGCGGCTCAACGCCGTAGAGTGGGAACGCTGGGGCAAGCTGGCGAGCGAAGGGGTTGAGGATGCTCCCGTAGGTTGCCAGCGTGGAGGGAGAACAGTGATGTGCCCGGTTTTCGAGAAAGCGCCCGACGGCCGACGCTACCGTCACGCCCTCCTCCTTCGGACGCTCTGCCCACGGATCGAAGTCGCCAGCGGCCCACGCCCGTTCCAGCTTCGTGAGCTTCGAGCGCGCGGCCTGCTTGTCGCGCGTGCCAAGCGCGCGTTCCTTGCGCTTCGGCCTGCGGTCGGCGTCGTAGAACACGGCGGCGTACCCTTTGAGCGAGCCGTCGGCACGGAGCTTCCTGCGTAGCGAGACACCCATCCTCAGCCCTCCAGTCCGTCCTGGTACGCGCGGTGGAGGCGTCCCCCGGTCTGCTGCACCTCGAAGGCGCGGAAGGCGTCGTCTCGCACCACGAAACAGGAGCGTCCGATACGGTACTCGCGCACGTCGCCGCGTTGGGCGGCGTTGCGGAGCGTCTGGGGGATGCAGCCTTTCAGGCGGGCTGCTTCATCGTAGGGGAGGAGGTCCGAGGCTAGCGGTGTCTGAGCCGTCGGCGCGGCGAGGTCGGGCATGGAGCGAGAGAGGAAAGAGGGTTTCATGGATGGTACTGACTGTGGGGTGTCACCTATAGGTCAGTAGCTTCACGGTGCGCTACCATTTAACCTTGCCGAGCAACCTATGAGTGGGGAAGAAGACAGACTTGGATGTGTCGTCTATCTCGACACCATCGCAGCACGAGAGGCGAGCCGGACCCCTCACAATTGGTCTCGGTGGGCGGATGCCGGATACAGCGAGATCCCTGCTGAGAGCGAGGTCTATCGCGGTGCCGGTGCCCGTTTTGACCGCATGCGTATTGACAAGTTGATGAGTGTTCGACGTGCTCTTAAAGAACTCTCGACGCTGTGGACAGCGAAGGCTTCGGCGAATCGCTCTGCCGCTCTTCACATAGGCAAGAATTTCGACGAGCACTCAACGGTTCTCCTCCAACTAGAGCACGCAGAAGCCTCCTGGATGCAAGGCGAGGCGCGCGTGCTGCGTGGAAGACTGGAGAAGGCGGCGGAGGAGTTTGAGTCGGCAGTCAGGACCGCTCATCTACACCTTCGCGCTTCCGAACTCAGCCTCGCGCAACAGGCCGTCGGCCTGCCCAATTCGAGCGAGCGTGCTGTCGATAGTTGGGCTTCCGTTGGCGCTGACTCTCCCGATGTGAGCAATACGGGTCCAACCGATTATACCAGAACGGACGAGCGGAACGCGCGGGCTGTGACTTCCGCTCTGATGAAGACAAGGGAGTATGACAACCCTAAGGGGCTCTTCGCTGCCGTCGCGACAAACGCAGGCGTAACTCCCGCCACAATCATCGCGTGGGCGAAGAAGTGGCCCGAGGTCTACACAGGCCGAGAGGATAAATACGTGCCACGCATCGTGCGAGCGATTGAGGAGAGGGCGAATGACATCCTCGCTGAAAAAAAGCGAGGCGAAGTTGATAGCTACAATCCACACTGACGAGCCATCCTCCCAGATAGTTGATTCAGAGTTGATAGGAGCTTTCAACTTCTCCCGGATTCACCGACGCTGACCGACGCTGAACGACTGTGCAGTACTGATTCTGGTAATTCGGCCTTCAACTGCATCTACATGTACATAGTCCCACGCGCTACCGACCGCCGACCGTGACAGGGCGGCGAGCCGACCCCCAAGTATCCTGATGACCGTTCTGCTCGGCGCGGTCGCAGACCAGAGAAAGGTACCCTACGGTAGCGCGTTGGGTGCCTTTCTCGCGTTTACCCGTCTCGCTGCCATGCCTGACCCTCCACGCGATCACATAGGCCCCCACAGCGCCGCGCCTGAACGTCCTGACCTCGCTGGCCTAGCTGACCAACTCGCTGTTGTCTCGGCAAAGCTCGACGCGCTAAGCCTCCAACTCGACAAGCCCGTCGATCAACTCCTCACAGTGAAGCAGGTCGCGGACCGCCTCCAAGTAGGCGAGCGTACCGTCGAGCGCATCGTGTCGAGCGGCAAGCTGCGCCCGCTCTGGATCGAGGGGCAGCGCCGGTTCACGACGGCCGCGGTGGATGCCTACCTGCGCGACATGGCGAAGTCGTCGAAGCAAGGTGCGAGGCGCAAGACGAAGAGGGCAGCATGATGCGTGACGAACTCCGCCGGGGCATCGACCACGCGCTCGCCGCGCTGGCTGAGAATCCCGATCTCACCAACGCCGAGGTGTTGGCGCTCACGTTCGGACCGCCTGCCCTCTGTCCCCGTGCTCAGCGGCAGGCCAAAGCGCCCGCCGACGTGCAGGTAGGGAGCCGCACGGGTTTTCGCATGGCGCGGGGGGGACGCCGGACGGCGTGGGCCTTTCGCTCAGGGGTAGAGGCTGGTACAAGTCGAGGTGCGCTATGAAAGATGCCGCTGTAACGAGCTCGCCCGCCGTGAGCCTCTTTCGCCGCGCCAACCGCCCCCACGACGTAGGCGAGGGCACCGTCGGGACCGTGCTCGACGGTATCCGTGCCGGCCGCTGGGCTGACCCCGTGGCTGCCGTGCGTGCCGCCGGGACGAAGGAGGAGCGCAAGCGTCTGAAGATCGCCACGCTTCCCGCTACTGCCTTTAGCGGCACATTCCGCCGCCGCGCGAACGGCGCACTCCTCACACCCTCCGGCTTCGTATGTCTTGACTTCGATGACGTAGAGGACCCCGCAGCGCTGAGAGACAAGCTCGCCAGGCATCTGGACGTGTACGCGGCTTGGATTTCCGTCTCTGGCACGGGGGTGAAGGCGCTCGTCCGCGTCGAGGTTGTGGATCCTGTCACCGGCGAGTGTCGACTACCCGCCAACGATGCCGAGCATAAGGCCGCGTGCGCTGTTGTGTTCGCGCTCTTCCCCGAAGCCTCCCTCGACCAGGCGTGCAAGGACATAGCGCGACTCTGCTTTGTCTCACACGACCCTGACCTCCGAGCGAATCCTGACGCGCTCCCTGTCACCGTCGAGCTGGCACCCGGGGCGAATGAGGTTCCCGCCTCACGCGCCGCGCAGTCTGTGCCGACGATGGGCGACGATGTGCCGCTCACGCTCGGCGAGATCGCTACGCTGCTGTCTTGTCTCCGCAGACCAGCTGCATCCGGGGACTACGACTACTGGCTGTCCGTGTACGCGAACCTGATCGCGTTTTGCGGGGACAACGGCCACGGCGCCGAAGATGTCCGCCGTCTCATGGAGTCGTGGAGCCCATCACGAGAGCGAGGAGACTACCCACCAGGGAATCGTGATCTGAGACAGGGCCAGGCGGGCGCATTCGTGAACCTCCTGAAGGCTCAAGGGCTCCACTACCGGGACTGGCTGCGCGAGCGCTACGCACGACTGCGGGGCGATGAGACTCCGCGAGAGCGCCGACAGAAGACGCAGGAAGGCGCTGCCGCGGCGCTGACGAAGCGCCCCGTGCTCGACGTGCGTCCTGCCTCGACGTGGATGGAGGCCGCTGCGCTCGAACCCATCCCTCGGATGCTCTGGGGGCCGCTCTGGTTCGAGGGGGAGACCACCGTGCTCTTCTCCAGCACCAACGCCGGGAAGTCCGTCGGTGCCGTCCAGATCGCCGACGGCATCGCGTCGGGCTTTGGCGCGATGGGTCTGCCCTGCGAGGCCGGGCCGACGCGCGTGCTCTACCTCGATTTCGAAATGTCGCGCAAGCAGTTCGAGCGCCGCTACTCGCAGGACTTTACCGAGCCGCACCACTTTCACCCCAACTTTCTGCGCGCCGAGATCGACCCGGACGCGCTCGCCGACGAGGACCACTTCGACGCCGCCGTGCGGCAGGCCATCGAGGAGGCCGTCGAGACGTACGACGTGCGCGTGGTCGTCGTGGACAACCTCACCTTCATCGCGAGGCAGTCGCAGGAAGCGAAGGACGCACTCCCGCTAATGCGGGCGCTCTACCGGATGAAGCGGGAGCACAGCCTATCGCTTCTCATCCTCGGACACACGCCGAAACGCGACGGCACCCGCGCGCTCACACGCAACGACCTCGCAGGCTCAGCACACGTCGCCAACTTCGTGGACGCGATGGTGGGCCTGGGGCGAAGCGCGAAAGATCCGGCACAGCGCTACCTCAAGCAGATCAAGCAGCGCAGCACCGAAGAGGTGTTTGGGGCCGAACACGTGCTCGTCTTGACGCTGGAGAAGCGTGGGAGCTTTCTCGGACTGTGGCCGATCGGTACAGCCGAAGAGGCCGATCACCTCGCAGCACCGAGCTCTACGGAGAAGATGCATCGGGACAGCAGAATCCTGGCCTTGCGCGAGCAGGGGCTATCGTACCGGGATATTGCATTCAAGCTCTCCGTTTCGAAGACCACAATACAGCGCGTGGTAAAGAGTGCCGTGGAGGAAGGACGCTTGGCTGTCCCAGATCAGGTGTCCCACCCTGTCCCGCTTCCAGGTGTTGGTACACCTAAAAGCAATACGAGCGATAGTATAGGTGTACCAGGCTCCCCCCTTGCCCCTATGCATGGGGATGGTGCTCTCAAGCCTCCTGCTCTTCCTGGTACAGCTAAGTCGAGTTCCTACGATTGTCTAGGCGTCCCAGCGGGAGAGAAGGGGACAGGGTGGGACAGTGGTACAGCGGATCCGAATCCACTCGCGTCCTCGTCTGCCGCTGGCGTCGAGAAGCCCCCCGTGAACGCGCGCGTCGAGACGCCGGACGGCCCCGGCAGGGTGCTCTCGACCATCAAAGGGGTGCGCGTGCGGCTCGACCACGAGGAGCGTCAGCCGCCTTACGGCGTCGGCCGCTACGACCCATCCGAGGTGCGCCTCCTCGATCCATCTACCGAAGCCCCCTTCTGACCATGCGTACGCTTCAGCCCGACCTCGCAGATACTCGATCTGCGCTTCTCGGCGTCGATCCCGGTGCCGACCGCGCAGGCTTCGCCACGATGCAGCGCGGCGTCCTCATCAAGGTCTTCGACGCCCCGCTCCATGACGGCCTCGACTGGCTCGACAGCCACGCCCACACGTTCGGTGCGGCCGTTGTCGAGGACACGAGAAAGTTACCCGTGTTCGCACGCCACCGCGGCAAGGCTGGACGCGACCGCATCGCCCGAGGTGTCGGGCAGGTCGATGCAGCCACGGGCCTTCTCATCGACTGACTGCTCGCTCGTGGCGTGCCGGTCCTGACCTACACCCCGCGCGGGAAGTCGGGCAAGAAGTGGACGCTGGAGACCTTCCGCATGGCCTTTCCAGACTTCGACGTCCAGACCCACGGCGAACCCTCCCAACACGCGCTCGACGCCGTGCGCTGCATCGCAGGCCGCTCTGTGGCCACCGTGCTCGCACTTCCCGCCTGCCGTTTCCCCAAGCCTACCGAAGACCATGTCCTCTGATTCACGTATGCCAGAGCCGTTCAGCGAGGCGTGGCGCAGACTGCCCTACGCTGTCCGCTTTCCCACGATCTACGAGCTCTATCAGGTTGTCTCTGACGGCAAGAAGCCCACCGATGCTGAACTCGTCCAGGACGCGCGGAACTACATCTTGGGGGTGTGTCTGGAGACCAACAGCCCCACCGACGACTTCGACCATGCGAGTGACGACGTGATTCTCCACGTCGTCGAGAATCGCGTTCGCGCTGTTCTCGCTGGTGAGGCCCCGCCGCCCTCGCTGCCAACATCACTGCAGCACCCGATTTCCTTCAACTGAGTCCAACGAGAGCCATGTTTCCTTACCCAACGGCAGGCGTTCCAACGACAGACCCTCCGCCACGCTACAGCGGCATGAAACCGCGCCCTCCCAAGGTGCCAGCGGCCAAGGATACCCCCAACCGATCGGTGTTCGACGGCGGGCTGTTCGCAGGGATCGCCCGTGCGCCGGGTGGGTCGCCCTACGCCGACGCCATCGAGCGAACGCGCGACGAGCGCGAAGACCTCCGCGCCCGGATTGACCGAGCAGGACTGAGGCCGTCGCGTGCGGCGCTCGCTCTTCAGTTGGGCGGGGCGGCTGTCGGACTGATCGGCGGGCTCTCGGGCAACGTCGGCGTGGGCAACCTCGGTGTGGGCGTGGCCCGTGGCGCGCAGGCATTCGAGGGCCAGCGTATGAGCATGGCCGAGGCTGAGATGGAGGCCATGCGCGAGCAGTTGTCAGGGAGCTTCGAGCACGAGCGCCAGTTGCTCCTGAAGCACTACGGCCTGCAAGGCGACCAGCTCCTCATCGAGCAGCGCGCCCAGGCCGACGAGGACCTCCTCACGCTCCGCGAAGACCTCTACGGAAAGCGCCCCGACGTGCAGGCGCGAGTCAGGAAGACCGACGCCGACACCGGCCTTGTGGAGGCACGCACCGTCCTCACGAGCGAGCAGGCCGAGACCGAGCGCACCCTCCGGCCCCTCGAAGCTCGCACCGAGCGACGCCAAGGCGATGCCGCCGGAGCCCTCGCCACGCAGCGCAGTCGCGTCAAGGACCCCGAGGCCGTCCTCGACTTTGCCAGCCAGAGGCTTGCCGACGGGCGATTCACCGAGGAGCAGGCCCGTCAGTACGTCGAGAACGCGGGCCTCTCGCCCGACCTGCTACCACTCTCCGCCGCTGATCCGTCTCCAGCAGCCGAACCGCCCCCAGTGCCTGAGCCGCCCATCGGGTCTACCAACGGCGGTTTCGTGCGCCCTGGCGGTACCTCCGTTCCCATCACGCTCGATCTGCGCGAGCGGCTCGTGAAGATGCAGCAGGGGTTGATCGACGGCACCACCACCGAGGAGCAGGTCGAGCGCGTCCTCCGCGCTCTCGGCCTTGACCCGGATGCGCTCGAATAGGCTCGGCCTCCCTCGTTCTTTTTTCTGGTATACAACTGTATAACGGCTATGCTGACCCCTCCTCAGCCGCCGCGCTCGACAGCGGCACGCCCACGAAAGCGCCCCCTAGCCGAACGCCTCGGTGCGCTCCTCGCCACACTCCCGGACCCACAAGGTGGTGACCCACCGAGCAGTGACCCACCGCAAGGTGACCCACCGAGCGGAGACTCACCAACGCCGCGAGCGGCCGCACCGCTCGTCCGTGCCCATCGCCCAGCGCTCTACGACGAGGTGGGTGTCGAGGAGCAGGACCTCCCTGCGCCGATGCCACGCGGCTCCGTCCTCGCCGACGTGCCTGCCTACCGCGCTGTCCGTGGCCCCCAGGAGGCCGTGAGCGCCCCGGAGCCGACCGACCCCGGCCAGCGCCTCCGAGTGGACGAGGCGACGTACAACGCCGAGACGACCGCACTGGAGCGGCTATCGGCTCGCGTGCAACGGGGCGTGCTCAACCTGCGCAAGCTCCGCGAAGAGGGGCAACTCGGCAGCACCGTGCGCCGCCTTGCCGCGCTCGAAGCCGTCGAGGCAGGGGGACCGATCCCGGCCAACCTCGGCATGCACCCGATGGACGTCGTGGTCTACCGCGGTATGCCTGCCGAGGAGCGCCGCACCCTCATCGCTGACCTCCGCGAGCAACTCGGCACCGGCACGGAAGACGTGGCCGACGTAGACGCCCGCCTCCAGGCAACGGAGGAGACCGCACCCACCAGCCCCGCCACGCGCGCCATGCTGGAGGCGGAGACGTTCGGTGGGGCTGTCGACGCCCTGCGGGTCAACCCCGCCGGTGTTGCGGCCGAGGTCGTGCTCGGCAGTGCGCCGAGTGCCGTGCCGTCGCTTGCGGCTGCCGGAGCCGGGGGTCTTGCCGGTGGTCCTGCTGGCGCTGCCATTGCGGGAGGCACCGCGAGTGGAGCCACCGACTACAGCGCGAACTTCCTGGCCGCGCTCGAAGCGGAGGGCATCGACCCGACCGACCCCGAAGCGCTCGCCCAGGCCATCGCCGCCGATCCCGCGCGCGTGTCACGCGCGCACGCACGCGCACGCGAGGGAGCCACGATCATCGGAGCCGCCGATGCCGCCTCGATGGGCGTAGCGGGGAAGACCCTCGTGCCCGGTCGCACCGTCGCACGTCGCCTCGGCAACGCCGCCACCCAGGCCACAGCGGGGGGCACGCTCGGCATGGCAGGCGAGGCCGCGCGTCAGCAGGTCGTAGACGGCGAGCTACGCCCCGGCGAGGTCCTTGCCGAAGGACTCGGCGAACTCGCCCAGGCTCCCGTCGAGATCATCGCCGCGAACGCCCGCGCGCTTGGCGCTCCAGACGTCGCTGAGGCGAGCGTAGCCACTGAGACGCCCACGAGGTCGGACGAGGCTCCGGTCGTGCCGGAGGGCGCAGTGAGCGAGGCCGAGGGACTCGTCGACAACCCACCTCGCGCCGCCGGTGCCGTCGTGCCGGACGGCGTGGTCCGCCTCACGCGCCACGCCGTGGACCGCACTCGCGCGTCTCTGCGCAGCCGGGGCGACCTCCCCCAGCCCGCCTACGAGGCGAGCACCGCCGCCGAGGGTGAGGAGTCGGCCCTCGTGAAACGCACCGCTGCCACCCTTGCCGACTTCGACCGCGCCGTACGCGAGGGCTACGGCACCAAGCCGGACGACCTCGACGCTGAGACCCGCACCGCACTCGATGAGGCTGTCAGGACGGGGCGGGGAATCGACACGCTCCCGCCCTCGGTGCAGCCGGTCGTCGTCGCCATGCGCCGCCAGGCCGAAGCTCTCAGCCGCCGCCTCATCCGTGCGGGCGTGCTCGATGGGACCGCAGAGGCGGCACTCGACGCCAATGGAGGCGCGTTCATCCGCCCGCGCTTCCGTGCGGGTTCTGATCCCGACTGGGCGGCCACGGTGCCGGACGACGTGAAGCACCGCGCCCGTGCGCTCCTCGCCTCGAAGTACCCCGACCGCACCCCCGCCGAGGTCGACGGCCTCCTCGGTGCCATGCTCGAAGGCGAGGCGTCGAGTCCGCTACGCCACCTCACCGCCCAGCGGATCGCGCCCAAGCGTATCCAGCAAGCCGCCTCGGCTCCGCTCCCCTCGGTGCTGCGCGCCTACCTCGGCGAGTCGAACGACGCCCGCGCGTCCTACGCCGCCGCGATGGCCGAGCTGGGCAGCCTCGCCGCCGAACGCGACTTCTTCGACCAGGTGCGCCAGGCAGGGGCAGCAGACGGAAACGGCCGCTTCCTCTACGATCAGCCCACCCAAGGGCCCGACGGCACGCTCTACACGACGCCCGTGGACAAGCTGGGGACCACCGTAGGCGCTCCGCTGAGGGGCCTCTACACGACGCCGGAGATTGCCCGCGCCCTCGGTGAGGTCGAGTCGCCCCGCGCCTCCCGCATCCCCGCACTCATCCTCCAGGCGACGGCCGGCGTGAAGTTCGGCAAGACCGTGCTCTCGCCTCTCACGCAGGTGCGCAACGTGCTCGGCAACGTGGGCTTCGCTGTCATGCAGGGGCATCTCGGGCGGGATACGCCGCGTGCCGCTGTCGAGGCTGCGAAAACGACGTGGAGCGAACTGCAGAAGGGGAGAGGGTCAGGCGAGAAGCGCCGGGCCTACGCCGAGCGCCTCGCCCGACTGGGCGTGCTTGACGAGTCCGTGCGCGCCGGTGACCTCGCAGGTATCTTCGCCGACGCGGGGCTGATCGCAACGGGGGCTGCCACGTTGCCGAACCAGAGCACCAGCATCGGCGCGAAGGCGAAGCAGGCCGGTCGTACCTCCGTGGAGTTGGCCACGCGCCTCTACCAGGCCGGAGACGCCGCATGGAAGGTCTACGCCTTCGAGATGGAGCGCGCCCGCTACGCCCGAGCGCTGCCCCAAGCGAGCGCCCAGGCCCTCGACCGTATCGCGGCGCGCGTCGTGCGCGACACGTACCCGACCTACTCGAAGGTGCCCCAGGCCGTGCAGAAGCTCCGACGCCTGCCTTTCTTCGGGCCGTTCGTCTCGTTCCCCGCCGAGGTCTTCCGCACGACGTACCACACGCTGCGCCTCGTGCGCGACGACCTCGCGGACCCTCGCCGCCGCCCGATCGGTCTCTCTCGCGCCGCCGGTGTCCTCACCCAGGCCACCATCACCGGGGCTGCGGCCACGGGCGCGCTCGCCTTCTCAGGGCTGACCGAGGACGACGAGCGCGACGCCCGCCGCCTCCTACCCTCGTGGGACCGCAACGGCACCCTCGTCTTCTGGAAGGACGGCACGGGCCAGCCGGGCAGCTCTGAGGACCTACGCTACACCAACCTCGGCTATACCGACCCGCACGCGATCCTGCGCGAGCCCGTGATCGCCGTCGTGCGTGGCATGGAACGCGCCCCAGGTGAGCCGCTCACCGACACGGACCTCCTTAGGCTCTCGCTCGACGCTACGAAGCCGCTGTTGGCTCCCTTCACGAGCGAGGACATCCTCGCAGGCCGCATGCTCGACGTGCTGCGCAACCGCGACGAGTACGGGCGCGAGGTCTACGACGCTGACCGCCCCGAGGCATGGACGGAGGCTGTCCTCACGCACCTCTACGAGGGCATCGAGCCGGGCCTCCTCCAGCAGGCGCGGCGGCTCCAGACGGCGACTGAGGACCAGGAGACGCGCCTCGGACGCAAGTACGCGCTCGCCGACGAGGCACGGGCCTACCTGACAGGATCCAGGGTGCAGACGCTCGACGTGCGCCGGGGCTTCAGCTACCGAGGTCTTGCACTGCAACGTGCGCTCTCGGCCTCGTCGGGGCGGCTCTCGACACTCCTGACGCAGGCTGAGGAGCCGACCGATGAGGAGATGACCGAAGCCCTCACCGTGGCGCTAGAGGCACGCCGCCGCGCCTTCGAGACAGCAGGCGATGACTACCAGGCCGCTCTCAACCTCGGCACAAGCGAGGACCGCGCCGAGCGCATCCTCCGCGCCGCCACGAGCGAGGAGACCGCCGCCGCCGTGCGAGCCGGGCAGGTGCGCCCCCTCGACGTGTCCCGCCTCGGCAGTGGACGCCAGAAGCGTGCCGCTGCAAGGAACGCGAACGCCGAAGTGCGGACGCTCACGCGCCGCCGTGCTGCGCTGGAGGAGTTGCTCACTGAGATGCAGCGCGAAGAGGTCGAGGCGTACGTCGCATGGCGCAGGGCCACAGGCGCGATCAGCGAGGACAAGGCCCGCGAGGCACTCCGCACCTTCGGCATCGAGCCGGACGGTGCCAGGGCTTCGAGCAGCAACGAGTCCAACGACGGTTCCGAATAGCCCCCCCCCCTCACTGAAAGACCAGACACATGGCTAACCCCAACCCTGATGCTGCACGTGCCCGCCGAGGCAAGGCTGCGAAGCGTCGCCAGCGTGCCGAAGACTCAGGCACGCTCGACGACCTACGTACTGTCTTGTGGAGCGCCATTGAGCGCGTCGAGAAGCTGACCGAGAGCGAGGACGCAGCCCAGGTACTCAAGGCTACGCACGCCCTCGTGCAGGCTTCTGGGACCTACGTGAAGGTGGTAGAGGCAGCCGAGCTCGAAGCGCGGCTTGACGCCGTCGAGAAGGCCCTCGCCGAAGGAAAGGCCAGTGCCTCATTCCAACAACCACGGGCAGCGGCCTAGTTGCTCGACATCCACGATGAACCGATGAGACTCAAGACCCGACTCGACCGACTGGAGAAGCAAATGGACACCCAAGAGGCGGACCTCAATGCTGCGCTTTCAGGGAAAGGGACCTTCGTAGTCCGCACCGACGAGGACGCGCAGCTTGTGCGGTCTCGATGCAAGCTGTCTCAGCCCGGTGGGCCCCTCGCGATCTACCGACGGAGAGGACAGACGCAGGAAGAGCACGCAGCAGAACTGGAGGAACTGCGTCGAGAGTGGGAGCGCGATCCTCGGCCTACGTTCGCAGGCTTGAAGAGGCTAGGGGCGATCCGCGACGAAAGACCCAAGCGAGGACTAGACTGGTACTTCCGCAAGCGTCCTACCCAAGAGGCTTCCTCGGAGAGTCACTGACGCTCGCTCACTGCTCCAGGCTTCATGGGGATCCCAGCGCTATCGGCGCTCCATGGGGTTTCCCGAAGAAACCGAGTGTCATGGGGTTTCCAACGAAACCCCTTCGTCATGGGGTAGCCCTCGTGACCGGGTAGAGATGGCAGAGTGACCTGATTGAGTCTGCGGTGCCTACCTGTAGGTGAAATTGCTCGGAGCGGCGTGCAGGCAATTGGTTGAGATCAATGAGCGACCATGAAGCGCTGTGTCTCTATCATGGAGGCACCCAACGCACGGCACACGTAGAGGCCGCTGGAGAGTTCGCCAACGCTGACGCTCAGGCGGCGCGCTGTGCCTGCGGCAAGCAGACCGTCGTGCAGGGTCGCCACGTGCCGTCCGAGCATGTCGAAGACGTCTACCCGGACCTCTTGCGTGGACTCGACCTCTAGGAGAAACTGTGTGGTACTACTTGCGGGATTGGGGTGAGCAGTCGAGAGCGCAAACCCCCGCGCTGCATCAGCCTCGGTATTGGGGATCGAGATCTGGTATGCCTGAACCCAGAGGTCTTCGTCGAAGAGGTACGGGTTGATGTTGCCCTGGTACTTCGCAATCCGCGCTGTCCGTAGCACCTCCTCTGGGGAAACCGGGTCTTGCAGGCTCCAGAGTGCAAATTGGACGAGTCTGTCAAAGAAGAAGTCGTCCGCAGCAGTGCCGATTGCAGGCTCATAAACCGAGTGGATATACATGAGCGCGCGGGCGATGTCTCCCTTGACCGACTCCCTCGGCTCAAACGCACCCGAGGCGGCCTCACTCCAGAGGTCTCGGTCTACAGTAGGCGGCTCCGACTGGGATTGGTCTAGGTAATACCAGGCTGTGGCTAGATCGTCATCGATGTCGCTGTAGGGGTTGTTGCCACGCGCTGAGTTGACACTCGCCCGCGCCGGGTAGAGTCCATACATGTCGCTCACCTGGGGCTCCTCTCCCATACCAAGAGACCGGGGCCAGACGTGCTCCGCGTTCATGCCGTTGTTGAAGAGGTGCAACGACGGGTCAACATCAGGGGGCAGCTCTACCGCGAAGTCAGTGTAGATGCCTCGCACGAAGCCGTCCGCGTCGGCCTCCACTACAGCGTAGAGGGTGTCTCGTGCATCGATGGAGCCTAGCGTCCGTGCTGAGTACGTCTCTCGAAGTTGCTCACGGGCTTCTTCAAGAGTGCCGCTGATCGAAGCAGAACCCATCACCCCACCAAAGAAGGTGTGAGACGCTGTGAGCGTGCCGTCACTGGCAACGATGACGAACTCGTAGACACCAAACGCATCGGGGGGACTTGTCCACTGAAGCTCACCCGAGGTGCTGAGGGTCGCGCCCTCGGGTCCGCTGGTAAGCTCGAAGGTGACCGGGTTGCTGTCGGGGTCATCAGCCTCGAACGTCACAGGGCTGCCAGTCAGAATACCCGCCTGGGGTGCCAGCGCGAAGAACGGCGGACGGTTTGGGATGTCATTGAAGACCGTGAGCTCTGCTGTTGTCTGGACCTGAGTCTGTCCGTCGCTCGCTTCGACCGTGACGGTGAACGCTTGATCCGCTTGCGTGATGGTCGGCGTCCAGGTGAAGCGGCCAGCGGCATCAATGCTCGCTCGCTCTGGGGCCTCGATGAGGCGGTACGTGAGGGCATCACCGTCGGTGTCTAGCGCGTCGTAGTCGAAGATAAAACCGCTCTCGGCCGCGACCCGCCGGTCGGAGAGA
Source organism: Bacteroidota bacterium (assembly GCA_039821555.1). Taxonomy (NCBI): domain Bacteria; kingdom Pseudomonadati; phylum Bacteroidota; species Bacteroidota bacterium. The sequence continues at coordinate 71,507 of JBCBNX010000007.1, read as the reverse complement.
GCATGCGCAAAGAAGGGGGGCACGTTGCCCCCTTGATCGAGCACAGTGAATGCAGCGGGAAAGGACTGGCGGTCACTATCGCTGCCCGACCAGTTCTCAGGGTCAGAGATGGCCGCTAGTAGCTCGCTGCGGCTACCCATGATTGGTCCATCGTAGGTGACGTTGTCGCGCTCGTCCACGGCGAGAGCCGTCCTACCGTTGAGCAGTCCTGGAGGAAGGGCCGAGGTATTGGACGAGGTGGCGTTTGCTTGCCAAACATCCCCTTCGACGTTGAGCGCGTAGAGGAAAGACGGAGTGTCCTCCGAGCCAACGTAGGCGAGGACTTGGTCACCGGAGGCTGAAAACGAAACGCCTGAAGGGCCTTCGACGGAAACGACAGTGCCGGGGTCGAGTCCACCTGAGGGGACCGTATAGATGAACGTGCCCTCGCTTGCACGAAAGCCACCCCTGGCCTGCCAGCCGTTGTCGGTGAAGCGGAGTTCGGTGCCTTCGGCGAGAGGCGAGAGCGCAGCGAATGCAAACGCATCCGGGTCATCGGCGTTGAACCCCACGATGGCGAGGTCGCCAGGTGCAGGCCGGGCATTCCGCTCGCACTGGCCCTGGGCAGGGGCCATCACGTCAACGGGGTCGCTACAGCCGGAGCCATTCGAGCCAAGATTGATGCTCGCACCTGCTGCGATGAGACGATAGAGGCCACACGCGCACTCCGACAGGAGCGGACTATCCGAGATGAAGATGCCAAAGCCTGGACGCCGGAACGAGACCGAGGCCAGTCCATCAACGCTCGTGAGAGCGGGGTTGAACTGGATAAATGCGTCTCCGTCCAGCAGCGCCAGGGAGGCGAACCCGTCGAGGTTTTCGAGGGAGTCGTTGTAGTAGATGCCGAGACCGCCGACTTCCTGGAGGCTGTGGAGCCCATCTACATTTCTCAGCAGGGCGTTGTCGTTCAGAGAGAAGCTGTCCCCAACAGAGGTAAGACTCCCAAGCCCGTCAAGCGTGACTAGGTCGTTCGTCAGGAGAATCGTGAAAGAGCGGGTGACGGATTCGAGTTCGCTCAGGCCCGCTAGGCTCGTAATGGGGCCGTTGTCTGCGCGGATGGTGAGTGTGCCTTCCACATGCGTGCAGGCAAAGCTGTCCACGGCCTCTTGACTGGTGAGCTCATAGGTCCCTTCGCACGTCTGCGCGGCAGCGATACGAGGGAGCCCCAGGGCAAGAAAGGCGAGAGCAAGCAGGAAGCGATGCATCAGCAGCGGGGTGACGTTGGGAAACGAGCGCGTGCCGTCTAGGGCGGTGCTAGTAGTGCCGTTCGGTATAGGCCGGAGGATACTAAGCACAAAGCGAAATGGGTAGTATGGATGCTGTGTATCCCTACCTTGGGCCATGACCTTCGACCTCGACCGACCGCTCTCCGTCCCCAACCTCTGGCTCCGCGCTGGGAGGCACCAGCGTGCGCAGGGCGACTGCGAAGCACGAGACGGGACCGTGTCACCCTACACCGACGGCGACGCCGTGAGCGAGGCGCTACGGGCGGCGGTGCGCCTCCGCACCGGCCGACGGGTGTTCGCCCCCGCTACGACCATCAAGGAAGCCCTCGTGGACGTGGAGGGCTACTGTGTCATGCCGGAGTGGTACGATGATGCTGCTGAGCTTGCTCGTGAGACGCTACGGGCGCTCTACAAGCTCGACGGAGCCGACGACGTCCAGACGTGGACTCTCTACACGGAGGCAGCGCGGCGGCTAGGCGTGCCAGGTGAGGCACCGATCGCTCTCGTGCCCGGTCGTCCTGTGGGCGCGGCGTAGGCCGAGGCATGACAGGGTGGGTGTCACCCTGGGAGCGCTCCTTCCGCCATGTCACGCCCGCTCCCTATCGAAGGCATCACGCTCGCCGAGGCCCTCGCTGTCCTTGAGGTTCGCTACAGTGGCGTCTATTGCCGCAGGAGCCGCAGCGTCGTACCGGTGCGTGAGCGGGTACGTGCTGACCTCGGGACGTACGAGGATGGGGCCGAGGTCGTGCCGCTGAAGAGCACGGTGTCGCTCGTGCCAGGCTTTTCGCTGTGTTGGGCTGGTCAATGGTTCGTCGAGCAGGAGCATGGGTCGCTTGCATCGGTCGGCATCTACCACACGCTACACGGATTTCCGTGGCATGCAGTGCAGTCGTGGCCGTTTGTGCGAGGATGCCAGTGAGTAGGCGTCAGCGCGGCTCGACGGGTGCCGAGTCTCGCGCGTCGAGGTTGACGAGGTAGTAGAATCCGTAATCGCCGATCATCGAGAACTGTACATAGATCCGGTCGCCGTAGCTCCAGTACGGCTCGTCTTCTGCGAGCCACTCGCTCCCGTCCGAGAGTTCGATGAGTGGCCCCTCGATCTCGTAGATCACCTCGAAGTCGTCGGCACCGCAGACCTCCATGACGGTGTCGTGCTCGACCGCGAACCGCGTACCCTCGACCTGGCGAGCGTAGTGCTCGTAGAAGAAGGCGTCGATGGCGTACTGATCTTGCATCGACATCTCGTCGATCCCGAGCCGCTGCCTCAGGTTGTCTGGCATGGCGGAGACGCCGATCCACTCTTGCCCGAACACTGTCGGCGCGAAGACGAGGAGGGCAAGGAGAGGGAGCACGATCCGGTTCATGGGTGGGCGTGGCTGAAACTCGCTGGTCAGGACGAGCATAGTCTACCACTGCTGTCCGCCCCTCGGGGTAGATGGTGAACCGGCCCCGGCGCGTTGCACCGCGTCGGGGTTTTTCGTGTCACGGCTTCACGTCCTTCGCCATCGTGGCGATCTCGCGGGCGTGCTCCTTCAAGGCCTCGCGCAGGCGGGTATGCTCGTCAAGAGTGAGTTCGCGCTCGCGGTTGACGGCAGCGTACCACGCCGATTCGGAGATGCCCGCAGCCTCGACGACGCGGCGGAGGATGACGACCCCTTTGAAGAGGTCGGAGAAGTCACGGGCGGTCATGATCTGCTGGGGTGAGATGCGCGAAAGTGGGCAAGGTGAATGTAAGAAAAAGGTTGGCATAGTCGCAAGGTTTAGCTTGACATTTGCAATGTAAAACCTTACATTGGTATCAGTTCAAGGGCGGTGCAACGCCCACCATTTCAACCCCTTCTGGTTCACCATCATGACGATCAGCCTCACCATCCCTTCGACGCGCTACGGTCAGATTCGCGTCACCGCCGACATCGCCCCCGACGACTATCGTATAGGGTACCTCACCGACGGCACGGGGCGTCCCTTTCCCGGCACCGTCGAAGCCGACGTGCTCGAAGAGGTTGAGACGGCCATCGAGTTCGAACTCCAGTGCGCCCGCTATGACGAGATGATGCGCAACGCCGACGACATGGCGCTCGCGTCCTGCCACGCCTAGGAGCACACGCAGCGGGGCAGGGGCTTCGGTCCCTGCCTCACCTTCCGAACTCAACCCCGCACCATAGGTGCTCTGACCATGCCCATCTGTCCGCTCCGTACCCTCGACGACCCCGCCGACCTCGATCGCTACCTCCACCTCAAAGCCGAGATCAAGCGGCTCACGGCGGAGATGAAGGAGCTCGAGCCCGTCATCCTGAACAGCCTCATGGATGAGGACGGGGACCGCGCCGAACATCTCGGCTGCGTGCTCGAAGTCCGCACCCGCCGCCGCTGGTCCTACTCGGGCTATGTGGACCAACTCGCCGACGAGTTGAAGGCGACCAAGAAGCTGGAGGAAGCCAACGGCACCGCCAAGCTCGAAGCCGTCGCCGCGCACATCGCCGTGACGTTGCCGAAGAAACAGGACACAGCGCCGACTACTGCCTAAGCCGATTCCCCTCAGACCAGCGAGACGTCTCGCTGGTCGCATCCCCTCCGACCGATGAATACAAACGCCCATCAGGACGCCGATCTGCGCGAAGAAACCGAACGCAGCCCAGAGACGCGCGCGCTCCTCGATGCAGCGGCGCGTCTCCTCTACGCCGCTGCGGCTCGCCATGCCGCCCAGTACTGGGGCTATACGATTCCGACTCCAAGCGACGCAGGCTCGTTCGCACTTCAGGCCCTCGCCCGTGCCACTGCCCAACTGGCAGTGACGGACACGCTTCGCGTTCGAGCTCGGCAGGCTTGCTTTCGGATATCTCCGCAGGTCCACGCTATCACCGGCGAGGCCCTCAAAATCCCTCGCGGTACTGTTTTCGTAGCGGCCGAGTACGATGCCGTCGTTCAGCAAGCGGGGGGGGCACTCGAACGCGAACTTGAATACGTGCCCATCGAGTGGCCCTATGCACAGGAGGGAGCGGAGGAGGTGCAGCGAGAAGCAGCCAAGCGCTCGCTGGTCCGCGCCGAAGACACGTGGTTTCAGCACGTTCAGCCCCTTGTGGTGCTCGAAGCGCTGGCAGCCGCTGACGAAGTTCCCGTCGCCTGGCCCAACGTCTTCGCGCTCAACAAGATGGCGCAGGAACTGGGAGAGGAGCACGCCCGCAAGGCAGCATGAACCACCACCCAGCGAGGTCTGGCCCTGACGGGCTAGCCTCGCGGGACATACTCCACCTGACGATGAGTGACGACGCCCAACAGCCCGACCCCGCAGCGATCGGCGTAGCCCTCCAGCGCCTCCCCGCTGTGCTCGCAGCCCTTTCATCATTGCCTGATGAGCTCGAGCGCCTTCGAACGGACGCAAACCATCTGGCCGCAGCAAAAGCGCTACTCGACGTTGTTGAAAAGCCCCTAAGGCCTCATCATTCGTACCTGCCGAAGCACGCCGCTGTGCTCCTCGGCATCAAGCCCAATAGCCTCAACAGCGGCAAGTACAGCACACTCCCGCGAGGTACGTCCGGGAGTATCCTCGGCATCTGGATCATGGCCGCCCAGGGTGTCGTGAGCTACGATGAAGCAAAAGCCTACGTCGAGGCTCGACGCAGTGCAGTCCTCGCTCTGACCAAGAAAGCCGAAAAGACAGCAACTGGCGAGCGGTAGTGTCCGAAGTGTCCTGGAGGATTTCGCGTGCTCGCTGAAGGCCCCGTCGGTACCGCGCTAAGTCCTGCATCGCGCTACCCCTTGGTGGCCCATGTGCGGCCTGGTATTGGTTGAAGCCTCACATCTCCGAAAGCGAATCGCCCCTCAGATCGGCCTTGTTGGCGTCTGAGGGGCGATTCTGAGGGTGTGGAGCATAGCGGATTCGAACCGCTGACCTCTACAATGCCATTGTAGCGCTCTACCAACTGAGCTAATGCCCCGGACAGGACGACAAACATAGGGCGGCTGCGTTGCACTGGGCAAGCCTTCCGTCTGCGAAGATCGCGTGGCGACCCCTTGGTAGGCTAATTCAGAGGCGAGGCATCCCTAGCTTCTGGCTTCCTTATTCCCGGCCCAGCCCGCTGCCCGATGTCCCGCCTGCTCGTCGCCAAGTTTGGCGGCACGTCCGTCGCCACGCCCGAACGCATCCGCCACGCGGTCGCCCTCGTCCGGGACACGATGCCGGCTACGGCACGGCGCTTGGTCGTGGTCTCGGCGATGGGGCGTGCATCGGCTGGGCAGCGCGGCGTCACGGACACACTCCTGGAGGCGATTGCGGCGGCGCTCGACCGCACTGGCGAGCACCGCGCGCGCCTCGAAGCGATCCGGCGGCGCTACCTCGACGCGGTGGCCGCGCTGGCACCACTGGAGGAGCGGGCTGAGCTGCGCGCCGAACAGAACGCGCTCTGGGGCGAGGCGGGCGACCTCCTCGACGGCGTGTGGCTCCTGCGCGAGTGCACCCCGCGCACCCGCGACGCCATTCTCAGCTTCGGCGAGCGCGCCAACGCGCCCCTCACCGCCGCGGCGCTCCGCGAGTCGGGCGTCGCCGCGCAGGCCCTCGACGCGCGCGCACTCATCCGCACAGACAGCCGCTTCGGCCACGCTGCCGTCGACTTCGAGATCACGCGCGACCTTACCCGGGCGGCGTTCGCAGGTATGCCTACTTACGCGGTGGCGGTCGTGACCGGCTTCATCGCAACAGACTCCAACGGCGTCACGACGACCCTCGGGCGCTCCGGGAGCGACTACACCGCCACGATCCTCGCCGATGCCCTCGACGCAGACGAGGTGACGATCTGGACCGACGTCGACGGCGTGCTGACGGCCGACCCGGGTCTTGTTTCCGAAGCGCAGACGCTGAACTACCTCAGCTACAAAGAAGCGGCCGAGCTGGCCTACTTCGGCGCGAAGGTGCTCCATCCGCGTACCATGCAGCCGGTCGCGCGCAAGGCGATCCGCCTCATCACGCGCAACACGATGGATCCGGCCGCGCCAAGCACCGTCATCGGGCCGTCGCAGCCGCCCACGGGACGAGACACGGTGAAAGCCGTCACGTCGATCCGCGACGTGGCGGTGCTGGTCCTCGAAGGGGCGGCGCTCTACCAGCACCCGCGCGCGTCGAGCGAGGCGCTAGCGGCGCTCACGGGGGCGTCGGTGCCCGTGCTGATGCTCTCGCAGGCGTCGAGCGAGCAGAGCTTGTGCGTGGTCGTCTTCGGCGCGGACCGAGAAAAGGGGCTCGCAGCGCTGCGCCGCGCGTTCGCTGCCGAAGTGGCTCAGGGCGACGTGCTGGTGTCGGCGCTGGAGCAGCCGCACGCGCTCGTCGCGGTCGTCGGCGAGGCGATGCGGCGCCAGGTCGGCGTGGCGGGGCGCATGATGGCCACGCTCGGCAAGGCGGGCATCAACATCACCGCCATCGCCCAGGGATCGAGCGAACTCAACATCTCGGTGGCCGTCGCCGATGCCGACACGCCGGCAGCGGTGCGGGCGCTCCACGAGGCGTTTCCGATGAACCGCCTGCGCGCCCATCTCGCCGTCGTGGGCGTGGGCGTCGTTGGGGCCGAACTCCTCGATCAGCTTGCCGCGCAGACCGTCCCGCTACTCGAACACGTCGATCTCAACCTCAAGCTGGTGGGGCTCTCGTCGTCGAAACGGTCGGCTTTCGACGCGGCAGGGTTCGACGCGGCCGAGTGGCAAACGGCGCTCGAAGCTGGCAACGGGAGCGGCGTAGACTCCCTCGTCGATGCGTTTCTGGACGCGCGGCTCGAACGCAAGATTCTGGTGGACGCGACGGCCTCGGCCAATGTGGCGCGGCGCTACCCGCACCTCCTCGAAGCGGGAATTGCCGTGGTGACGCCCAACAAGCGTGGCAATACCCTCGACGCGGATTTCTACGCCGACATCCGCCGCGCGGCGCGGCTCCACCGGGCGCCGTACCTCTACGAGACAACGGTGGGTGCAGGGCTGCCGGTCATCTCGACGCTGCGCGACCAACTCCGCTCCGGCGACCGGGTGCGCCGCATCGAAGGGGTGTTCTCGGGCACGATGGCGTTCCTGTTCAACGCGCTCGCCGACGGCATGGCCTTCTCCGAGGCGGTTCGTGAGGCAAAGGCGCGCGGGCTGACCGAGCCTGACCCCCGCGACGACCTCGGTGGGGAGGACGTGGCGCGCAAGCTGCTCATCCTCGCCCGAGAAATGGGTCTCGACGCCGAGATGGCGGATGTGCAGGTGGAATCGCTCGTGCCTGAGCGGCTCCGCGGTGGCTCCGTCTCCGTCGAGGCCTACCTCGACGGCATCGCTGCGGACGATGCGGCCTGGGCTGAACGCCTCGAAGCGACGCGCGCGGAGGGCAAGCGGCTGCAGTTCGTCGGGCAGATCATCGAAGACGGCAACGGCTGCTCGCTATGCGTGGGGGTTCAGGCCGTCGGGCCGGACTCGGCGCTCTACACGCTGCGCGGCACCGACAATCTCATCGTCTACACGACCGACCGCTACCTCGATCGCCCGCTCGTTGTCCAAGGGCCCGGTGCCGGGCCTGCGGTGACGGCCGCCGTCGTCCTCGCTGATGTGATCCGCGCGGCGGAACTGATGAGCTAGCGGGGATTTAGGATTTGAGAGGTTCGATGTACGATAGCTCTCGCATTCGGCTCAGAAATCGTACACTAGAAATCGGAAATCGCCCATTACCATGAAGGCCTACCGCACCTCTGTCAAGATCAAGCTCGGGCTGATCCTGGCAGCGGTGGCGATTGCGGTGGGGTCGCTGGTCTACACCAACAACCTCGCCGAGCGCATCATGGAGCGCGAGCGCGGCGCGATCCAGCTTTGGGCGTCGGCCATCGAGTATCAGGGCACGGCGAGCACCTCGGGCAACCCGTATGCCGTCGAATTGCGCGACCTGGCTGAGATGGTGCGCGAGGGGCGCCTGGGCCTCGACGACGCAGCGCAGCGCGACTCGCTCGCGGCGGCCGTCGCCTGGGCGCGCAGCCAGCCGACGAGCGAAGAACTCAACTTCGTGTTCAACGAGGTCATAGAGCCCCAGCGCTTCTCCGTCCCGGCCATCATCACCGACACGGCCACGACGGTCGTCTACGTCGCCAACAACGTGCGCGTGGACTCCGCGCGCGGGGATGCCGCCGTGCAGGCCGAACTCCTGCGCCGCGCCGCCGCGTTCGACGCCGTCCACGAGCCGATCCGCATGAGCCTCGGCGGGGGCGTCGAGCAACTCGTTCACTACGGCGAGTCGGACCTGGTGCGCGTGCTGCGCAGCTTCCCCTACGTGCAACTCGTCGTCGTGGGGCTGTTCATTCTCGTGGGCTACCTCGGCTTCAGCTACGTGCGGCGCAACGAACAGTCGAGCCTCTGGGTGGGCATGGCGAAAGAGGCGGCTCACCAACTCGGCACACCGCTCTCCAGCATGATGGGCTGGATCGAACTCTTGCGGCTCCAGAACGACGAGGACGAGGCGACCCTGATGGCCGCCGACGAACTCGATAAGGATGTGGAGCGACTCAAACGGGTGGCCGATCGGTTCCAGAAAATTGGCTCCGTTCCGGAGGTACGTCCGCAGGTGGTCGCGCCGGTGGTGGAAAACGTGGCGGCCTACGTGCGCCGCCGCGTCCCGCAGCAGGGCCGGAGCGTGACCGTCGAGACCGCCGTCCCCGACGACCTCGTCGCCGAACTCAATCCGGACCTCTTCGAGTGGGTGATCGAGAACCTGCTCAAGAACGCCCTCGATGCGATGCCGGGCGATGGGACGATCTCCGTCACGGGAAGCCGCGTGGGTGACGCGGTCGTGCTCGACGTGCGCGACACAGGCAAGGGTATGGACCGCGCCACCGCCCGCCACGTCTTCCGCCCTGGCTTCTCGACCAAGAAGCGGGGATGGGGGCTGGGTCTGAGCCTCGCCAAGCGCATCGTCGAGGACTACCACGGCGGCACGCTCACGCTGCTCGACACCAAGCCGGGGGTGGGGACGTGTTTCCGGATCCGCCTCCATGCGGCCGTCATGGTGCTGGAGGGCGATGGGGCCGCTGGGGCGCTTCCGGATCGCCAAACGCCGACAGCTACGTCAGGGAACCCCCCGCACGCGGCGCCTTGAGCCGTGCCTGCCCGCCGCCTATCTTCCCCGTCCTGACCCGTCGCTCGTCCTCCTTCCAACGCAACCGACACCCCCGATGCGTCTCGTCCTCTTCGGCCCGCCAGGCGCGGGCAAGGGCACCCAGGCCAAACTGCTCGCCGAGGGCCAAGCCCTCACCCATCTCTCGACCGGCGATGCCTTCCGTGCGGCTATTAAGAACCAGACGCCCGTGGGGATGGAAGCCAAGCGCTTCATCGACGCTGGCGACCTCGTGCCAGACCGGGTGACGAACGGCATCGTGGACGAGTACCTCGCCCGCATCAACTACGGCGACGTGATCTTCGACGGCTACCCGCGCACGGTGCCGCAAGCCGAGTTCCTCCTCGACCTCCTCGATGAACACGAGGCGCCGCTCGACGCCGTCGTGAGCCTGCAGGTGCCGGACTCGATGATCGTAGACCGGCTGAGCAAGCGCCGCATGGACAAAGAGACGGGCGCGATCTACCACCTCGACTTCAAGCCGCCGCCCGCCGACTTGCCCGCCCAGCGCCTCCTGCACCGCGCGGACGACCAGCCCGAGGCCATCCAGAACCGCCTCACCGTCTATCACGCTGACACCGCGCCCGTCGAAGAGGTCTTTGCTCAGCGCAGCCTCGTGGTGCAGGTCGACGGCACGGGTACGATGGACGACGTCCACCAGCGCATCCTCGACGTGTTGGCAGCGAAGGCTGCGTAGACGTGTTGGCAGCGAAGGCTGCGTAGACGTGTTGGCAGCGAAGGCTGCGTAGACGTGTTGGCAGCGAAGGCTGCGTA
>JBCBNX010000007.1:0-61256 GCA_039821555.1 Bacteroidota bacterium | reverse complement strand
AACCCGACGCAGCGGCGCCAGATCGGACGCGCCTCGACAGGCAAGCCCGGCCCCGACAAACAAGCCGAAAGAGAAAACGCGGAGGCAGCTCCAGGGCCGCCTCCGCGCTGCGTGTGTGCCGGCTGGGCTTCTAGCCCTCGACCGACTCGAAGCCGAGCAGTTCGAGTTCGAAGATCAGCACGGCGTTGGGCGGAATGGGGCCGCGCGGGTTCGGGTTCGCACCGTAGCCGAGGTCGGGCGGGATGAAGAGGCGCCACCGATCGCCGACTTGCATCAGCGAGAGGGCTTCGTTCCAGCCAGGGACGACCTCGCCAATCACGAACTCCGTGGGTTCACCGCGGTTGTAGGACGAGTCGAAGACGGTGCCGTTGATGAGGGTGCCGGTGTAGTGGACCGTGACGCGGTCGCCCATCACGGGGGAGTCGCCCTCGCCGGAAGCGAGCACCTGATATTGGAGGCCCGACTCGGTCACCGAGACGCTGTCGCGGGCCGCGTTGGCTGTGAGGAAGCTGTCCGCCTCGGCGAGTTGCTTGCGGGATGCACGGGCCATCACGGTGTCCTGGAACGCGGTGAAGATCTCCTGGGCGCGCTGCTGCGAGACGAGCATCGTGTCGCCGTCAAGGCCCGCACGGTAGGCCGCGAGGAGGAGCGCCGGGTCGAGGCCGACATCGAGCGTGCTGTCGGCGATGAACTGCTGGCGGATGCCCTCGCCCTGAGAGAAGCCGACGATGTAGGCGACTTGCTCGTCGAGCGGACGTTCTTCGACGTCGGAGAAGTCAGCGACGCTGGGTTGGCAGCCGGCGAAGAAGGCAAGCGCGGCGGTGCACACACAGAGCGTGAGGGCGCGCGAAAAACGAAAAGGCATGGTGGGGAAAGATGGTGACGCAAAAAGCAGAGGAAACTAGGCGGTCAGCGTGGGCAAGGACCGGGAAAAACCGAAGAAGCGACGGGCGGGTGCCGAGCGGGCAGGCGAGACGCCGCGAGGGCAACGCACGGAAAAAGCGCGCGCTGGCGTTTACTCCCCGTTATATTCATTTAACAGCGTTCACCAACCGCTACGGGTACGGCCTTTGCCAGCCTGGGTGAACGCTCCCCCCACCCACACGATGCCGCGGCACGGCCGCACAGCGGGCTCTCGCCTGAGCCCGCTCGGAAGCCCTTCCGGAGGCATCCTCTCCTAGCGACCTCCCCCATGTACGACTACATCATCGTCGGCGCCGGCTCGGCCGGGTGCGTGCTCGCGGCGCGCCTGTCCGAGGACCCGCACGTGCGCGTCCTGCTGCTGGAAGCGGGCGGCCCCGACAGCGCTGCGGCGATTCACATTCCGGCGGCCTTCTCGAAGCTCTTCAAGACGGAGCACGACTGGGACTACAGCACCGAGCCGCAGGCGCACGCGGCTGAACGGGCGTGGTACTGGCCCCGGGGCAAGGTGCTCGGCGGCTCGTCGTCGATCAACGCGATGATCTATATCCGCGGCCACCGCGACGACTACGACCGCTGGGCGGACGGTGGCGCTGAGGGCTGGGACTTTGCGAGCGTCCTACCCTACTTCAAGAAGGCCGAAGACCAAGCCCGCGGTGCCAGTGCCTACCACGGCGAAGGCGGGCCGCTGCGCGTGGAGGATCAGCCAGCGCCCAACGTGCTCACCGAAGCGTTCGTGACCGCGTGCGTCCAGGCCGGCATCCCTGCCAACGACGACTTCAACGGCGCCCAGCAAGAGGGGGCGGGGTTCTACCAGACAAACACGAAGGGTGGGCGGCGCTGGTCTGCAGCCGATGCTTACCTCAAGCCTGCGCTACGGCGCTCTAACCTCACCGTCCACACGGGGGCGCAGGCCTCACAGGTGCTCATCGAGAGCGGACGCGCTGTCGGCATTGAATATGTCATGGACGGCCACCTCCATCGTGCGCAGGCCGACCACGAGGTGATCTTGGCGGGGGGCGCGATCAACTCGCCGCAGTTGCTCCTCCACTCTGGCGTCGGCGATGCCGACGAACTGCTCGCGCTGGGCATTCCCGCTCAGCACGACCTGCCGGGCGTTGGGCGCAACCTCCAAGACCACCCGGTCGCGGGCGTGCGCTACCGTTGCACCAAGCCCGTCTCGATGCTGAAGGCCGAGAGCCCGGCCAACGTGGCGCGCTACCTCTTCAACCGCTCGGGCATGCTCGCCTCGAACGTAGCCGAGGGGGGCGCCTTCATCCGCACCCGCGCGGACGAGCGCCAGCCCGACATCCAGTACCACTTCGGTCCCGTCGACTTTGCCGCGCACGGGCTTACCCCGCCGTCAGCCCACAAGTTCTCGATCGGCCCGACGCTGGTGCGGCCCCACAGCGTTGGGCGGGTCACGCTGCGCTCCGACGACCCGTTCGCGAAGCCAGCCATCGACCCGAACTACTTCGCCGACCCGCGTGACCTCGCCTCACTGGTGGAAGGCGTCCGTGTCGCGCGCAAGATCGCCGCGCAGAAGGCCTTCGACCGCTTCCGCGGCGCGGAAACGGACCCGGGCGCGAGCATGACCTCCGACGAGGACCTCCGCCGATACCTCCGCGAGACGGCGGAGACGCTCTACCACCCGACGAGCACCTGCCGCATCGGCACCGCGGCGCAGGCTGACCAGGGCGTGGCGGTCGTGGACGCCGAATGCCGCGTGCATGGCCTCGGCGGGCTCCGCGTGGTCGATGCCTCCGTGATGCCTGACGTGCCGGGGGGCAACACTCACGCCCCAACGGTGATGATCGCCGAGCGCGTAGCCGACCTGATTCGCTACGGGGAGGCGCGCGAAATGGCCGCGCGCATCTCCGGCGACGGGATGCTCGCCGAGCCTACCGTGCGTGTCACCAGATCATAGAGGACCAGGCATCACCGACGCGTGAGGCATTGATCTCTGAGGCACCAACACCTGAGGCGGGGCGTTCTTCCGAGCGTCCCGCCTTTCGTTTGTCCACCGTCTGTATGTCTGCTGCTCTCGACGCTCGTATCGCTGCCATCGCCGCTGCTGCCAAAGCGTGGCAAGATCCGGAATTCATGCCACGGGCCAAGGCCGCGCACGCCACGCTCTCAGCGCCGAACCGGTTCACGGAGGAGGCAGTGGCCTTCGCTGTCAATCAGCAGAAGCACCACCTCGCGTCGCCGAAGAAGCTGCGCGGGTGGTTCGGCGATGGCGACGGGTCCTCCGAGCGCGTGCGCATCGGGATCGCCCCCGAGGGCGCCACGCCGCTAGATGGCCTACGTGCGTTGGCAGCCGTATGGCTGGCCGGGCACGACCCCGTGGTCAGGGTGCCTGCGTCATCGCCCCACTTGCTTCCGGCGTTCGCGGAGTCGGTGGCGTCTGAGGGCGACCTGAGCACAGCCTTCGCCGCGGACGACGCGCAGGTGCTCAGCCAGACCGACGCGCTCCTCGTTGCTGGTCCGCACGACGCCGTTGATGCATGGCGAGAGCAGGCGGTAGGAGCCGGGATTCCGGCTGAGCGGTTGCATCTGAGTACGCGCCGCACCACCGTGGCCGTCATCGATGGAACCGAGGACTTCGACGCGCGCATCGGGTTGGCGGAAGACATCCTGCTGCACGAGGGGCTCGGCGAGGCCAACGTCGCGTTGCTTTGGGCACCGAAGGGGATCGACGCGGACCCCTACTTTGAGGCGTTTTCAGGCTTCCGGCAGATCATGCCCGCGCATGCGGACACCGACGGCGTCCTCGAAATGCCGCGGGCGTTTCTGAAGGCCGCGAAGCAGCCCTATGCCTGGGGCGACGGCGTCCTGGTCAGTCGCGGTGACCCCGATGTGCAGACGGCTGGGCATCTCCGTTGGGCCGAATACGATTCCCTCGACGCGGTGACAACCTGGATCGACGCGCACCAGAACGCACTCGGCGGGGTCGTGGCCACCGAAGCCGTCGCCAGGCGCGTGCAGATCCCCCCGGCGCTACACATCAAGCCAGGCGACGCGCATCGCTCCCGGCTCGGCACAGCGGCCGACCGTGCGCTGATGGCCTTCGTGCGCAGCTTGTAGGGCTACGCACTCGGTCAAGCCAGGTCTTGGGCGTGATCGTCGAACGCTTCGCGGAGGCTTGGTAACAGCTCCGCCCAGTCGGCGGCAGGATGCTTCGTGATCGTGGCGAAATCCGGCGTGATGAAGACGTTAGCCACGCCACGTACGCCGAAGAGGGCGTTCGCAAACGCGTTCGTTTCGGCTTCCGCGCTGGAGTTGAAGACGAGGATGCCAGCGTCGATGAGTTTCTGGCCGTCGAGCGAGAACTTGAGCGCGTTCGGGCTCGGCGTTGCTTGGGTTTGGAGCGTCGACATCGAGTGGGGGAAGCGGGAGGGACAACGGCGGGTCGTACCACCTGGCTGCGCCAGCAGGTTCCCTCCGGTTGAATGGGCCGGCGCCTGGATCGCTGATTGGATTGCGGCGTCCAAGTGCGTAGTCTATCACCCAGCACCGCACGTCCACACGCCTGCACCCGGCATGGCCGACCCGACCACGACCCTTGCACCGCCGTCCTTGCGCTCAGGCGACGGCGCCCAAGTGCCCGCTGGCACCGCTACGTCCCCAGTCGTCGAGCCGTCACGCTTGGCACCACCCCCAGTCAGGCCGATCTCCCAGCCCAGTTCCCCGGTTGCCGGGACGCCCGCTCGCATCGAGTCCAAAGGCAAAGTCGCCCGGATCTCCGATCAGACGAAGGGCATCGTCGACGATGCAAAGACGTGGGTCGACCTGCGCATCGCGCTGGCCAAGCAGGAGGTGCGCGACGAGGTCAAAGGCCGCGTGGACGGCGCCAAGGCGATCGGGCAGCCGCTGGTGTTGCTGATCGCGGTGGTCTTGCTCGCCGGGGCCTTCTTCCTTCTGACGCTGAGCTTCGGGTTCACGGCCCTCTACGTCTGGGGGTTTGCGTCGCTCCATGCTGGTTTGCTGCTGGGCTTCCTGACCACGACGGCGCTGCTCGGAATCGCGGCCGTGGTGTTCAACGCGCAATTCCAGAAGGCGAAGGCCGCATCCTCCGCTGACTCTCCAAAGACCCCTGCCTGACTCGTGAGTACCGACGTTTCGAAGCCAGTCGCCTCCGACACGCCTGAGCAGGACAAACTGCGGGCCCGTTTGGCTGCGCAGGAGGCCAGCATGAAAGCGCGCTTCGACACCCTCCAGCACGAAGTCACGCGTCCGCTCAAGGCGCTGCCCTTTGTCGGCGGCACATCTTCCGAGCCGGGTGCGCTGGCTCGGGTCGTGCGTGAAAACCCGCTCGCGTTTGCAGCGGGCGCTGTGGCGCTGACCGCGTTGGCGTCGTTTGTGCTAGGGATGCGCAAGAAGCGCAAGAAGCGCCTGGCTCCTAACGACCATCAGCAACTCGTGACGGCCTACCTCAGCACAGTCATCAACGACGCCTCGGCCAGAATGGCGCGCGGGAAGAGCGCCGACGAAGCGCTCGACCTCGCCTTTCGCAGACGCCCGCCGGTGATCGTCTATGGCGATACCGAGGTGAGCACTACGCCGAAGCAGAGGCGTACGCTCATCCGCGAGGGTATGCGCGCTGCAGGCAACCAGGCGGTGCGTGTGGGCCTGAGCTACGCACTCGGTCGCTTCCAACTCGCCCCGTCCGCCGACTTCGAGTAACCCTACCGCCGCCGCCGTGTTCTCTGCTGTCGTCCTCGCTGTCTCGCTGCTCGTCCTCGGAGGCGGGCTCATGATCTACGAGGCGCGCACGGGGCGGCTCACGGGTGCGACGCGTCGGCGGTCGCTCGGACGGCTCGCAATCTTCTTCGCCGGTGCTGCATCGGGTGCCGCCTTGCTGATCTCCACGGCCGGTGCCGAGTGGCTCTTCGCGCTGGCGTTCGTGCCGGTGACCGTGCTGTGTCTGCTACGCTTCACGATGCTCGTCCGCCACCTCGCTCCTGGCTGGGGGCCAGCGTTGCTGTCCAGCCTCATGCTCGCGCTCGCCGTACTCTACGCCGTGCAGTGGCTCCCGCTCCCGCTCGACCGCGCCTACGTAGTCGAGCAGATTCGCCTCATTGATGAGGCCCGGCAGGCCCCAGACTCGATCAACCCCGACGCGCGCCGCACGGTTCGGTCGTAGGGCGGCAACCTTGTGAGACGGCGGCCGTACATTCATAGGGCCTTCATCAAGCGGCGTCTACAGCTGCTTCTGGGGGAACGATTTGTTAACACCGTCGCAGCGTATCAAGCGGTAGCTAGTGGCGGTATGC
Organism: Bacteroidota bacterium; assembly: GCA_039821555.1. Lineage (NCBI taxonomy): Bacteria > Pseudomonadati > Bacteroidota > Bacteroidota bacterium. The sequence continues at coordinate 55,059 of JBCBNX010000007.1, read as the reverse complement.
TATTGACTACCACCACCACCGCTCGCTCTCTCTCCACCTGCTCTCCTGCTCGCCATGCGCCGCCGAGCTGTCCGACCGCGCTCCGTCCGTCGACGTGCCGCACGCATCCAGGCGATCCGGCGCCAAAATGCGCCGCCGAGTCGGCTCGCGCGCACCCGCACCGTCGTGCAGTGGCGTGCTCGGCGGGTGGTCGAGGCGCACCAGAAGCGGCTGCGAGAGGAGATCGCGAACTCGCTGACGCACGGGCTGGGCATGGTGCTCGCGCTCATCTTCGTCCCGGTGCTGATCGTCCTCGGCGTCATGCGTGGCGATTTCGTGCACGTGACCACGTTCTCGATCTACGGCGGCGCGCTCATCGCGGTCTACACGACCTCGACGCTCTTCCATGCCTTCTTCGATAAGCCGTGGAAAGACACATTTCACGTGCTCGACCACATGGCGATCTACCTCCTGATCGCAGGCACCTATACGCCGATCGTGCTCCTGAGCGTGCCGGGACCGGTAGGCTGGACGCTCCTCACGCTCGTCTGGACGCTCTCGGTGTTCGGCATCGTCTACAAGCTCTTCTACACGGGGCGGTTCAAGCGTTTCTCGCTCATCCTCTATCTCCTGCTCGGGTGGTCGGCGGTGTTGATCGCGAAGCCGCTGATCGCCGCGATGCCGCTCGAAGCGCTGTTCTGGATCGTGGCGGGGGGCGTGTTCTACACGGTTGGCACCCTCTTTTTCGCCTGGGAGAAGCTGCCGTTCAGCCATGCTATTTGGCACGTCTTCGTGCTCGCCGGTAGCGCGTGCCATTACTACGTGATCCTGGGCTACGTCCTACGCGGCGGCTGGTGATTCTGAAGTGTGAAGTGGGAAGTTGGTGGTGCGTCGGATATTCGGGCTGAACTCGAAGCTTTAAGCCTACGCCCCAGGACGAATGACTCAGGACCCGACACCCCCTACCGTTTTCATCACGGGGGCCTCCTCAGGGATTGGCGAGGCATGCGCTGAGGCGTTCGCGCAGCGCGGGGCGCGCCTCGTGCTGTGCGCTCGCCGCCTCGACAACATGCAGCGCGTTGCGCAGGGCCTGCGTGACACCTACGGCGTGGCGGTGCACGCGTTTGCGCTCGACGTGCGCGATGCCGAGGCCGTCACTGAGGCCGTGGCGGCGCTCCCGGAGGCGTTCGCCCACATCGACGTGCTGGTCAACAACGCCGGGCTCTCACGGGCGCTCGACCCGGCCTACGCCAACGAGGTGCGCCACATTGACGACATGGTAGACACAAACGTGAAGGGTTTGCTCTACGTCACGCGCGCCGTCGTGCCTGGGATGCTGGAGCGCGGGCGCGGCCACATCGTCAACATCGGCTCCACGGCTGGCCACGAGGTCTACCGAGGCGGCACGGTGTACTGCGCCACGAAGCACGCGGTCGGCGCCATCACGCGTGGGCTCAAGATGGACCTCCACGGCACGCCCCTCCGCGTCTCGACCGTCGACCCAGGTCTCACCGAAACCGACTTTTCGCTCGTCCGCTTCGAAGGCGACGCCACCCGCGCCGATGCCGTCTACGCAACGACGACGCCGCTGCAAGCCTCCGACATCGCCGATGCGGTCGTCTACGTCGCCACCCGGCCTGCGCACGTCAACATCGCCGAGGTGATCCTCACGCCCGTAGCGCAGTCCAGCGCCTCGCTCATCGACCGGCAATGAAGTGCGGCTGGAGAGCTTGAGGCAGCCGTGGAGACGGTGTGCCTCGGCGACGTGTGTGGGCGCTAGAGCACCGCCTTGACGCCGTTGACGAGCATCTGCACGGCGATCATCAGGAGCAGCATGCCCATGAGCCGTTCGAGGGCAATGAGGCCCCGTTCGCGCAGGAGGCGGTAGAGGAGGGGCGCTGCCATCAGGAGTGCTGCCGTTGTCCCCCAGGCCATAAGCAGCGCCAGCGCCCACGTCCCCGTGCGGTCTGGAGCCGCGTTGACCATGAGAATCAGCGTGGCGAGCACGGACGGCCCCGCGATGAGTGGGATCGCCAACGGGACGATGAACGGCTCGCCGTCGGGTTGAGGCCCCATCACGCCATCTGGCGTGGGAAACACCATCCGGAGGCCGATCACAAGCAGCACGAGCCCGCCTGCGATCGTTACGGATTCCTGCTGGAGGTGCAAGAGATCGAGGATCGCCTGCCCGCCGAGCAGGAACGCGAAAAGCACAGCGAGCGCGATCAGCAGCTCCCGTGCGAGCACCCACCGCCGACGCTTGTCGTCCACGTCGCGCAGCAGCGAGAGAAAGAGCGGGATGTTGCCCAGCGGGTCCATGATGAAGAGCAGGACGAGTGCCGCCGACCACACCGAGTCGCTGAATTCCATCGAACCGTGCGGGAATAGGGGGAGGAAACACCAGGGCGCGCAAACTACACCGCTGGGCCTTGGTCTGGCCGTTTCGGTGCACGGGCAGGCACGCGTCTTGGTGCTGCCGTCAGTGCTCCGTGAGTGCGCCCGAATGCGTTGCGTATTGTGCCTGACGTTGAGAGGTCGGCTACTATCCGGTCCGTACCGTGCATCGCGAAGCCTGTGCGGCGATGCGAAGCCCAACGCCTCGGCGTGCTCGCGCTGCTAGTTCAACCGCAGCCCACGCAGCGCGCCGACGGGGGCGCGTTGATCCACGTGGAGGCGGTCTGAAACGGCGCGCACGCCGGGCAGCGCCGCCACGCGACCGAAGACGATGTCGCGGTCCCGGTCCTGTTGCACGCTCCCGTAGACGGTTACGACTCCGTCCACAACCTGAAAGTGCAGCCCCTTGAACCGTTGGTCGGTGCCCCGTTCGAAGGCGAGGTAAAGGCTACGGGCCAGCGTGCGGTCGTCGCGCGTGCGCGTGCGACGCGAGCGCAGGTGGTCTACAAACGCACGAAGCGCAGCAAACGGCGAGCGGGACGAAGACGAGGGTACGGACATAGCCATCGGCACAGGAAGATTCGTCTTCCTGAAGCTTAGCAAAGAGCGTACCGAGTGCTACGCGTCGTCCTCTTCTGTGTCGTCGGTCACGGCTTCGCGCCACGTTTCGCGCGTGGCCGAGTCCACGATAGCGTCGCGCATCGCCGCGAGGTCGTCTTCGTCGTGCCAGCGGATCTGACGGGCTCGGTCTGGGTGGCGGTGCATCCAGTGGAGCAGGATGCGGGTCTGGTCTACGTCGGCCTTGCCAATGACATCGGGCGGGGCCACGCTCGGGTCGAAGTGCTCCTCCAAGAGCCCGTCGAGCGCGGAGAGGTCATCCGGCGTGGGCGGGACGGGCAAATCGTGCATCGCGACGAGGCGCCCGTGGCGGATGACGAAGAGCTGCACGTCGCCCTCGCGCAGACCTGGCTCCACGAGCACGGCGTGGTGATCATGCACCGCCGAGGCGATGTGCTGCTGACGACCGAGCGTGCGTTCGAGGCGGCGGAACTGGTCACGGTAGAACCCCGCCTCCTCGAAATCGAGGCGGGCAGCCGCCTGCCGCATTTTCTGCTCCACTACGTCCAGCGCTGAGTTGTCCTGCCCGGTGAGAAAGCGCCGCACGTGCTCCACGACCTCGCCGTAGCGCGCTGCGCCAAGGCCGCCCTCGCACGGCGCCGTGCAGCGGCCCATCTCGTGGTAGAGGCACGCCCGCCCCATGCGAAACGTGGGCTCCTCGCACTCACGAAGCTGAAAGAGGCGCCCGATCAACTCGACCAACTCCTCGGCCTGGCCGCGCCGCCCGATGGGGCCATAGTATTCAGCGCCATCGTTGCGAATGACCGGCGTCTGCGTGATCGTCGGGAAGCGGTGCGTGGTGTCGAGCCGGAGGAAGGGGTAGGAACGGTAGCGCCGCTGAGCCCGGTTGTAGACCGGCAACATTTGCTTGATGAGGCGGCTCTCGTCGAGGAGCGCGCGCAGTTCTGAGCCCGTCTCCGTCCACTCAACGGTACGCACGTCGCGGAGCAGCTTGCGCGTCTTCGGCGGGTGCGCCTCGATGCCGGTGAAGTACGACCGCACGCGGTTGCGGAGGCTCTTCGCCTTGCCGACGTAGATGATGCGGTCGCGGCGGTCCTTCATGAAATAGACCCCGGGCCGGTCGGGCAGCAGCGGCAGCCGTTCTTGTCGGATCCTTTCGAGGTGCTTCGGCGCGCGGCGCGTGTCTTTGTAGCGCTTGCGCTGAAAAGCGAGCACGTCGGCGATGGTCGTCGCGCCGAACTCGATGCGGAGCTGGTCGAGGAGGCGCATCAGCACGTGCGCCGTCACGGTGGCGTCGCCGAGGGCGCGGTGGCGGGCGTCGTTCTTGAGGCCGTAGTGTGTGGTGAGCGCCGAGAGGCCCTTCGAGGGTAGCGCTGAGAGGAGCCGCCGCGCCAGCCGCAATGTGCAGAGCGACTCGTTGGTCATCGGTGGCTGGTCCGCGAGGTCCAGCTCTACGTCGAGGAAGCGCTGGTCGAACGGCAGGTTGTGCGCTACGAGGATGCTATCGCTGAGAAAGTCGAGGTAGCCGGGCAACACCTCGCCTGCCGTGGGCTGTTCGAACACCATCGCCGTGGTGATGCCGGTCAGCCGCGTGATGCGCTGCGGGATGTGCCGCTCCGGGTTGATGAGGTGCTGAAACGTCCCTACGATCTGCCCGCCGCGTAGTTTGACCGCGGCCAGCTCGATTAGCCGATCCTCGCCCGCCCGCGCACCCGTTGTCTCGGTGTCGGTGACCACGAACGTGGCTTGATCAATGGGCGTGCTCAGGTCCATAGCAGTGGATCAGGTGCATCGGCAACGAAGGAAATCAATTGGCAATACGCGTCCTTCGTAGGCAAGCGGACGGGGTTGCTACTCCACAACGGTCTCAGGTTCCTGGCGAAGCTCTGCGCGAAGCTCCGCGGTGAGCGCGTCGAGATCGAAGCCCATCACGTCGGCCAGCGTCCGGCCGATGGCGTCGTTCTGCATCACACCTGCGAAACGCTCCGCATGCGGCCCGTAGCTGTGCAGGTTCACGGCGACAGCCGTATGCCCCCCTGTCGTCCAGCCGATCAACGCGCGCTCTGACAGGATGGCCGCCATCACGCTGTAGAGCGAGCCGGGGCCTCGAATAACACCGACGGCGTCGCGTAGCGCGCTGCGCTCGTCGTCCGTCAGGTCGACGATGCCGCCGCGGGTCGCCATAAGCGTGTCCGGGGCCATGCCTTCGTCGACTAGCGCGAGCATCCCCTCAACGCTACGTGTTGCCTGGGCGAGGACGTCCGGTCGCCAGTCGTAGATGCCGCGCCCGTCCAAGTTGCGCCCCAGCGACAGGCCGCCTGTCTCGTGGTCGGCCATCACCACGATCAGCGTCTCGCCGTCTTGCTCGGCAAACGCAAGAGCCCCCGCCACGGCCTCGTCGAACGCAATGATGTCGTGCAGGTGGCCCACAGGATCGTTCCCGTGCCCCGCGTGGTCGATGCGGCTGCCCTCGATCATCAGAAAGAAGCCGTTGGGGTCGGTGCTCAGGTGCGCAAGCGCGAACGAGGCCATCTCAGCGAGGCTGGGCTCTTTCGACGGGTCGCGGTCGATCTCGTACGCCAGGTGCGAATCGCTGAAGAGGCCGAGCACGGGAGGCGCGGTGTCGGCACCGCCGAGCGGTATGGCGCTGAAGGCGTTGAAGCCCGCCCGGTCCAGCGCGACGGCATAGCCGCGCTCGCGCGCCTCCTCGACGAGGTCGCGGCCATCGTCGCGACGGCCAGCGTAGTCCGTATTGGTGTCGGTGGGAAGAAAAAACGGCCGCCCTCCGCCCAGGATCACCTCAATACCCTGATCCAGCATCTGCGCGGCGATGTCGAGCTCCATCCCGCGCTGTGGCACGTGGGCAGCAAACGCCGCGGGCGTGGCGTGCGTGATGCGGCTCGTCGCCACGAGGCCCGTGGCCATGCCGCGCGCCTCGGCCGCCTCCAGGATCGTGGCAACCGGCGCCCGCGTCGCGTCGAGGCCGATGGCGCCGTTGTAGGTCTTCACGCCGGAGGCATAGGCCGTGGCGCTGGCAGCGGAATCGGTCACGCGGCTGTCGGAGGCATACGTGCGCACCGCCCCGCTCAGGATGCGATCGAGCACGAGCTCGCGGCCCTCGATCTCGTGGAGATACTCCCGCGCCATCGTCTGCGAGGTAGGGCCGAAGCCGTCGGGGATGAGCACGATGAGGTTGCGGGGCGGCGGGGGCGCATTCGGTTCGGCTGGTTGCGCTGAGGCCCAGGGCGCTGCGAACAGCAGGACAAGCAACCAGAGCAGGCTGTGGGCGGGGGGAGACGCGCGCATCGATGTCGGAGTGGGTCGGTGGGGGACGAAGCTACACGCGGCCGGGTGTCAGCCGCGTGACGCAGGCATGACGAATGGCCGCAAACAGGGCGAGGACGCCGCTATGGGTCGATGCAGCGAGAAGAACAGCGAGAAAAGTATATAGTGTTGTAATTACACTTAAATTGTTCTACCTTGATGTCAGACGCCCCAAGCACCCTTCGCCAACGTCCCTCGCCGTGTCCTACCGACTGCCCACCACCTTCGCTGACGCATGTGGCCGCATCGATGCGGCCAGGCGAGCGGCTGACCTGTTTGGAGCGCTGGAAGGGGACGCCACCCGACAGCATAGTGCCCTGCGTGAGCGCTATCGCGCCTTCGCGTTCGTCGTCCACGCCGACCGCAACGGCGGCGACCCGAGCGCTACCACGGCTTTCCAGCGTCTCGGCGCGCTCTACGAATCCGCCCAGCAACAGCTTCGACTCGGTACCTACGGGCGACCCCGCGCGCTGGCGGTGCTCCGGCACGCCGACGTCACCTACCGCCTCCACGACATCCATGCACGGGGCGATGTGGCGGATCTCTACTTGGCCACCGCCGAAACCAAGCGAGGGACGGCAACCCTCGTGCTTGTCAAGAGCGCACGGTCGTCGGCGGACAACGATCTGCTCACCAACGAGGCCTGGGCGCTGCGCCGTCTCCGCGAGCGCGTCGACCCGTGCAGCGATGACGCGCGGCTGCTCGCACACGTGACGTCGCTCTGCGCTTCGTTTGACGTTCAGAGCGCGGACGGCACGCAGCGCCGCGCCAACGTGTTGGACTGGGAAGACGGCTGGGTGTCGCTCGTTGACGTGAAGCGGGCGTACCCCGCGGGTGTCCACCCGGCGGACATGGCCTGGATGTTCAACCGCCTCCTCGCCGCGCTCGCGCTGACGCACGCCTGCGGCCTCGTTCACGGTACCGTCGTCCCCGCGCACGTTCTGGTCCGCCCCGAAGACCACCACGGGCGGCTCATCGACTGGGGCTACGCGGTGCCGTTGCCGACCCGAGCCGCTGGAACGCCACCAGCGACACGCGTCCAGACGGCGTCGGAATCGATCCGCGCGATCAGTCTGCCACACCGTGCCTTCTATCCGCCTGAGGTGCTCGCCAAACAGCCGCCCACGCCAGGCACGGACCTCTACATGGCCGCGCTGACGATGCTCTGGCTCGTCGGCGGCGATGCGGCGACCCAGACCCCGCCACGGGGCCTCGACCCGCGCCTTGTGGCATTCTTCCGGAGCTGCCTGCTGCCTAACCCAGCACGCCGTCCGCAGGACGCCTGGGCGCTCTTCGGCGAATTCCGCGACCTCCTGCAGACGCTCTACGGCCCGCCTCGCTTCCGCCCGTTCGCGATGCCGTCGAACCCGGCATAGGGCGCACGCCTGTTCTCTCCACGAACCCAATCACACAACCACTGAGGTACTACCATGGGATACAGCCGTTGGTCACACGATGCCTACAGCAGCCGCCAGCACGACCGCTCGTCCCGCGGCGTCGACGCCTTTGCCTACGACCGCCACGTCCGGTCCACCGGGCGCTACGTCGCCCACGACAAGATGAACCCCCACGGCGTCGCCTTCCGCGAGAGCCGCGACTCTGCCGAACACCCCAACTCGGTGCCCATCGGCGTGTTTTTCGACGTCACCGGGTCGATGGGCTCCATCCCGCGCGTCCTCCAGACGAAGCTGGGCGCGCTCATGCGCACGCTGATCGCCCGTGGCTACGTCGCCGATCCGCAGGTGCTCTTCGGCGCCGTCGGTGATGCGTTCGTTGACCGCGTTCCGCTCCAGGTCGGGCAGTTCGAGTCGGGGCTGGAGATGGACGACGACCTCACCCGTATCGTCATCGAGGGCGGGGGCGGGGGCACTATCGAGGAGTCCTACGACCTCGCGCTCTACTTCTTCGCTCGCCACACGGCCACCGACGCTTGGGAAAAGCGCCGCCGCAAGGGCTACCTATTCCTGATCGGCGACGAGAAACCCTACGACGAGGTGCGGCGCGACCACGTCCGGGCGCTCATCGGCGACGGGCTGGAAGCGTCGATCCCGATCGAGGAGATGATCGCCGAAGTCGAGGAACGCTACCACCTGTTCTACCTCGTCGTGACGCGCGGGGCCAACGGGCGTCGCCCGGAAGTGCGGCAGCGGTGGCGCGATCTGCTGGGCCAGCGCGCGCTGCTGCTCGACGACCCCGAGGCCGTCAGCGAGACCATCGCGCTGCAGATCGGGCTGGTCGAGGGCACCGTCAACGACTTGGGCCGCGCCACGGACGACTTGGTGGCTGCCGGCTTCGACGCGGGCGCCGTCCGCTCGGCTTCGAAGGCCGTAGCCAAATACGCCGCCCCGACCGCGCTCACCTCGGTCGCCTCCGGGACGCTGCCGCCCCCGAGCAGCGACGCGGGCCGTAGTGGTAGGCTCTAACCCACACGCGCAAACCCACACGCGCTATGACCACGGCCTATCTGATCGTAGACCTCGGCTTCGGCGACGCGGGGAAGGGGAGCCTCACCGACTTCCTCGCGCGCCGAGCCGTCACCGATGCCCACGGCGTCCACACGGTCGTCCGCTACAACGGCGGGCCGCAGGCTGGCCACAACGTCGTCACGCCCGATGGGCGGCACCACACGTTCTCGCAGTTCGGGGCGGGGACGTTCGTGCCAGGCGTGCGCACGCACCTCGCGCGCCACATGCTCGTCAGCCCCCCGGCCATGCTGGCCGAGGCCGCACACCTGGACGAGGTCGGCGTTCCCGACGCCTTCTCCCGGACAACGATCAGCGCGCGGTCGCTCATCATCACGCCGTTCCAGCAGGCTGCCAACCGCCTACGCGAGTTGGCGCGCGGTGATGCGCGCCACGGGAGCTGTGGCATGGGCGTCGGCGAGGCGCAGGCCGACCGGATCGCCCTCGGCGACGAGGCGGTGCTCTTCGCAGGCGACCTCGCCGATAAGGCGCGGACTCGGGCCAAGCTCCAGGCGCTGCAGGCCTACAAGCAGACCCAACTCGACGACGTGCTCGCGCGGTTGCCCGATACACCCGCCGTGCGCCGTGAGCGGGTGGCTTTCGACGCCGACGATGTCGTGGAGACAACGCTCGACGGCTACCGGCGCTTCCTGCGGCATGCCCGGATCGTGGGCGACGGCTACCTCGGCGAGGTGCTCCGCTGGCCCGGCGGCGTCGTGTTCGAGGGGGCGCAGGGCGTGCTGCTCGATGAGTGGTATGGCTTCCACCCGCACACCACGTGGGCCACGACCACGCTCGCCCACGCCGATGCGCTGCTCGCCGAACAGGGCTACGAAGGTGCTATAACGAAGCTGGGGCTTACGCGGGCCTACCAAACGCGCCACGGGGCCGGTCCCATGCCCACCGAAGACCCCACCCTCAGCCGTGAGCGCCCCGACGCCCACAACGGCGACGACCCCTGGCAGCACGGCTTCCGCGTCGGGCCGCTCGACCTCCCGCTCCTGCGCTACGCCCACGCCGTCGTGGGCCACCTCGATGGCCTCGTCGTGTCGTGCCTCGACCGCATCGCGAACCGGGACGGGGCCGTGGCGACAGGCTACCGGACAGACGCACCCTTTCCGGAGGCCTCCTTCGTTCTGGCTGATGGCGTCCATACTGACGACAACCCGTTGATTCGAACAATCGAGGTGCATCCGTCGCAGTGGTCGGAGCAGCAGCGCCTCGACCATCAGGAGCGGATCGGGCGCACGCTCGGCACGTGCCGACCAGCCTACGAACACGACCTCAGCGCCGACGCGCTCGCCCACCTCGTGGCTGACGATCTTGGGGTGCCGCTCGCGCTCACGTCGGGGGGGCCGACGGCTGCCGATAAGCGTATCGTGGCGTCGGGGCTCTTGCCAACAACGCCGTAATCGCCAACCCTCCGACGTCATGCCATCGCCACCGGTCGACCCGAGCACGCTCCGCTTCGCTGTGTTGGCCGTCGACGTGGTGGTGTTTGCGCTGCACGAAGAGACGCTCCGGGTGCGACTGATTCCGGTGGACCGGCCAGCGGTGGCTGGGCGTGAGGGGTTCCCTGGCGGGCTGGTCGCGCCGACCGAGACGGCCGAGCAGGCGGCCGCGCGGCTGCTGCGCGACAAGGCGGGCATCGACCCCGAGACGGTCTATCTGGAGCAACTGCACACCTTCAGTGCCGTTGATCGGGACCCGCGCGGGCGCGTCGTGTCCGTCGCCTACCTCGGGCTGACGACGATCGCCGAAGATGTCATCGACACCGACGCAGCCGATAGCGACACACTATACAGCGGCAGCGGGGCCCGGTGGCAGCCCATGGACGACCTCCCCGCGCTAGCCTACGACCACGACGCGATGGCCTCGGTGGCAGGGCGGCGCCTGCGCGAACGGCTACGCGCCACCAACCTGATCGGTCGGCTCCTGCCGGAGAGCTTTACGCTGACCATCCTGCAAGACGCCTTCGAATCGCTCCTCGGCGAGCGCCTCGACCGGCGCAACTTTCGGCGGCGTGTGCAGGAACTAGGCCTCGTCGAGCCGACAGGAGAGGAACGCCGAGAGGGACGGGGGCGGCCTGCTGCGCTGTTTCGGGTGGCCGAGGCCGACGTGCGGGCCATTCCGTTGCTCTAACGAGGACGGTAAACTGGGGACAGTTCAACTGGGACAGTTCTAAACGGGGAGAACTGTTCCAATTCACCGGAAAGCCCAGGGAAAAGATGAGCGGGTGCGTCTGCGTGTGGTCAGAACGCGCTACCTTCCCGAAGCGCTTTTTCTGACGCCGAATCGGCACTGCGGACCGAGCGGCGTGGATGGCGCGGTGGCTGAACACGGGGAATCCCCCTGCGTTCGAGCGTCCCTCTTTGCGATCCAACCCCTGCTTCCACCGTGAGCAACTTCGGCTTCAACAGCGGCTACGTCGACGACATCTACGCCCAGTATCTCGAAGACCCCAACTCCGTCTCCGAGTCCTGGCGCGAGTTCTTCGCGGACTACGACCCTAGCCCCACCTTCATCGGAGCCAATCCGGACAGGATCGCCGCGACTACGGCCCCGCCGGCCACGACACCGCCTGCAACGTCCCAGCCAGCCTCGACGCCGTCCGGTGACGGAGCGACGAAGGAAGCCGCCCCGGCGCGGACTCAGATCGAGGTCCCCGTGCCCGAAGGCGCGGAGGTGACGAAGCTGCGGGGCGTGCCCGCCAAGATCGTTGAGAACATGGAGGCGTCGCTCTCCATCCCGACGGCGACGAGCGTGCGCTCGATCCCGGTCAAGCTCATGGCCGAGAACCGGCGGCTCATCAACCGCTTCCAGCGCAGCGTCGGCGGGGACAAGGTGTCGTACACGCACCTCATCGCCTACGCAATCATCCTGGCGATGAAGCAGGTGCCGTCGATGAAGGCAACGTTCCGCCAAAACGGCGCGCCCGAACGCATCGACCCGCCGCACGTCAACTTTGGCCTCGCCATCGATATCGAGCGTCGTGGGAAGCGGCAACTGCTCGTTCCGAACGTGCACGCCGCCGAGTCGATGAGCTTCGCGCAGTTCCTCGGGGCGTACAACGACATCGTACGCCGCGCGCGCGGCAACGGCCTGGAACTGAAAGACTTCCAATACACGACCGCTACGCTTACCAACCCCGGCATGATCGGGACGGTGATGAGCGTCCCGCGCCTGATGCCAGGCCAGGGCGTGATCGTTGCGGCAGGCGCCATCGGCTACCCACCGGAGTACAGCGCGCTGCCCAAGACGGAGTTGTCCCGCCTCGGTATCTCCGAGACGATGACGCTCACCTCGACCTACGACCACCGCGTCATCCAGGGCGCAGAGTCGGGCGAGTTCCTCAATTACATCGCGCAGTTGCTGCAAGGCCAGCACAACTTCTACGAGGCCGTCTTCCGCTCGCTCGGCATCTCGACGCCGCCGTTCAAGCCCGCGCAGGACTCGACGCCCTACCTCGTCGGCTCGCGGGAGCGCGACGAGATCGACTTCATCAAGAAGCAGGCGGCGGTGCTGCAACTCATCCGCGCCTACCGCTCGCGCGGCCACCTACTCGCCACGACCAACCCCATTGGGGCTGACGGGCAGGGCGGCGGCTACCACCCTGAGATCGACCCGGCCGAGTATGGCCTGACGATCTGGGACCTCGACCGCCACTTCATCACCGGCGAGCTCGGCACCGCAGGCGGCAACCTCGGCGGCGAGACGCGCCTGCCGCTGCGCGACATCCTCGACATCCTGTGGGAGACCTACACCCGCAACGTCGGCGTCGAGTTCATGCACATCTCGACGCCCGCCGAGAAGCGCTGGCTCATCGAGCGCATCGAACCCGAGCGTTTTCAGTCGGAGATGCCCGTTGAGACCAAGCGGCGGATCCTGGAGAAGCTCAACCAGGCCGAGGCGCTGGAGAGCTTCATCCACACGAAGTACATCGGCCAGAAGCGCTTCAGCCTCGAAGGCGGCGAGTCGCTCATCCCGATCCTCGACATGCTCCTCTCCGACGCCGCCGACCAGGAGGCCGGCGAGGTCGTGATCGGCATGGCGCACCGCGGGCGCCTCAACGTGCTCGCGAACATCCTCGACAAGCCCTACAGCGCCATTTTCGACGGCTTCGAAGGCACCGTGAAGCCCGACACCGTGCAGGGCTCGGGCGACGTGAAGTACCACCTCGGCGCGGAGAGCACGCACACCTCGCCCAGCGGCGAGACGGTTACGGTGGCGCTTGCGCCCAACCCGAGCCACCTCGAAGCGGTCAACCCCGTCGTGGAAGGCATGGTGCGCGCGAAACAGCAGCTGATCGTGGGCGATCGCAACCCCGTGGAGGTGCGCGACCGCGTTATCCCGATCCTGATCCACGGCGACGCGGCCTTCGCCGGGCAGGGCGTCGTGGCGGAGACGCTCAACCTCTCGCAACTCGACGGCTATGCGACCGGCGGCACGGTGCACGTCGTCGTCAACAACCAGATCGGCTTCACGACGGTGCCGGTGCACGCGCGCTCGTCGGTCTACGCGACGGACATCGCTCGGATGATCCAGGCTCCGATCTTCCACGTCAACGGCGACGACCCCGAGGCCTGCGTCCGCGTGGCGCGCCTCGCGCTGGACTACCGGCAGGTGTTCAACAAGGACGTCGTTATCGACATGATCTGCTACCGCAAGTTCGGGCACAACGAAGGCGACGAGCCCAAATTCACGCAGCCGCTGATGTATCAGCGCATCGACGGCCACCGCTCGGTGCGGAAGCTCTACCTGGAGCAGCTCCTCAAGCGCGGCGAGATGAAACCCGAGGAGGCCGAGTCCATCCTCGACAGCTTCCGGGGCATCCTCGACTCAGCGTTCGAGGAGACGAAGGAGACGGCCGAGCTCCTCAAGGATGCCGAGCCCGCCAGCGCGCCCGTCCCGAGCGCCTTCACCGCCGATTTCGAGACGAAGGTGTCGCGCGACGTGCTCGACCGCATCACGCAAGCCCTCGTCTCCTGGCCCGACGACTTCGAGGTCCACCGCAAGCTCGCCCGCCTGCTCGAACGCCGCCCGCAGTCCTTCGCCGACGGCAGAATCGAGTGGGCGTTCGCCGAGGCGCTCGCGTTCGGTTCGCTGCTGCTCGACGGACACCGCGTCCGTCTCTCTGGGCAGGACTCGGGGCGCGGCACGTTCAGCCAGCGCCACGCCATCCTCTACGACCAGACGACCGGCGGGCACTACATCCCGCTCAACCACATCCCTGATTCTTCGGGCGAGGACGCCGACCAACTCCCGCTGCAGGTCTACGACTCGCTTCTGAGCGAGTACGCCGTGCTCGGCTTCGAGTATGGCTACACTGTCGCAGACGACCAGGCGCTCGTGTGCTGGGAGGCGCAGTTCGGCGACTTCGCCAACGGCGCGCAGATCATGATCGACCAGTTTGTCGCGTCCGCTGAGGCGAAGTGGGGGACGCAGAGCAGCCTCGTGATGCTGCTGCCGCACGGCTTCGAGGGCCAAGGCCCCGAGCACTCCTCGGCCCGCCTGGAGCGCTTCCTCCAACTCTGCGCAGACGAGAACCTAATTGTCGGCAACTTCACGACACCGGCGAACTACTTCCACGCGCTGCGCCGCCAGATCATGCTGCCCGAGGCCAACGGCGGCATCCGCAAGCCGATGGTGCTCATGACGCCGAAGAGCCTGCTGCGCCACCCGCGCGCTGTCTCGGAGGCTAGTGACCTCACCGATGGGCGCTTCCACACGGTCTACCCCGCCGCCAACGACGACCCGCAGGCGGCCTCGCGCCTCGTCTTCTGCTCGGGCAAGGTCTACTACGACCTCCTCGCCGCACAAGAGAAGATGGACAACCCGGCGTCGGTCGGCCTCATCCGCGTGGAGCAACTCTACCCGTTCCCCGAGGCCGAGGTGCGCGCCGAGCTAGAGCGCTTCGGGCACGTCACCGACGTGGTGTGGTGCCAGGAGGAGCCGCAGAACATGGGCGCGTGGTCGTTCGTGCAGCCGCACCTCGACGGCCTGCTCATGGAGCGCCATGGTGACTGCTGCGTCCGCCCGCAATATGTCGGGCGCCCCGCCGCCGCCAGCCCCGCCACCGGTAGCTCGAAGGTGCACGCCGCCGAGCAGGACCGGCTAGTCAGCGAGGCGCTGGGCCAATAGCCAAGCACACCAATGAGCAACCACAACTGGGTTTGCTTCAACTGTCGACGGTCCGTACGTCGGTCCTCTAGCGATACCGACGTACGGTGCCCGTCGTGTGGCTCTCAGTGCGTGAGCCTTGGGTCGAAGATTCCGATTCCTTCCAGGTCGAAAGAGTCTTCCTGGCAACGGCTGCGTACGCACGTTTTCTACTGGAAGCAGCAGTGGTCAGTACACCAACACCGAGCAAGCGTGCGTAGGCGGCACGAATTGGCTAGCGAAATTGTACGACTTGAGTCGTTGCCAGAGAGCCCTGGGCGAAATGCTCACCTCAAGAGACTAAGGGCCCGCTTAGATGTGCTTGGCAACAGATCCTAGCCATGAACGCGATTTCTTCGGACACAGCGCTCCTCATCGTAGACGTGCAGCAGGGGATGGACGACCCGAGGCATGGCCCGCGTAGCACCCCGAACGCCGTGGCGAACATGGCGCGGCTGCTCGCAGCGTGGCGAGAGTCGGGCTGGCCGGTCGTCCACGTCAAGCACAATTCTACGGTGCCGACCTCGCTACTGCGGCCCGGCTTGCCCAGCAACGCACTGATGCCGGAGGTCGCGCCTCACCAGGGCGAGCCCCTCTTTGAGAAGACGGTCAATAGCGCCTTCATCGGTACAGACCTCGAAGGCTATCTCCGCGCGCGCGGCCTCACAACGCTCGTGATCGTCGGTCTGACGACGGACCATTGCATCTCCACGACGGCGCGCATGGCCGAAAATTTGGGGTTCGCAACGACCGTGGTTGCCGACGCCACGGCGGCCTTTGGCAAGACCAGCTACGATGGGCGCTCGTTCAGCGCTGAGGAGATTCACGAGGTCGCTCTCGCCAACTTGCACGATGAGTTCGCCACGATCCGTGCGACGGACGAGGTGCTGGTCAGCATCCAGTAAGGACTGACGTGCTTTGGAAACACCGACGCCCGTCGGCGGAAGAAGAAGGCGAACGACTTCGCACGTCCAACAGCCCGTCTCATGGCCCTCACCTATTCCGAAATGATCGACCTGGGCACGATGGCCCCAGCGTTCGACCTGCCCATCGCCAACCCCGACGTTGATGACCTCAACGGCTCCACGCGCAGCGTCGAAGACTATGACGCGGCCGAAGCGCTCGTCGTCGTGTTCATCTGCAACCACTGCCCGTACGTCCACGCCATCGAGGAGCGGCTGATCGCGCTGGCGAAGGACTACGCGCCGAAGCAGGTCCAGGTCGTCGCTATCAGCAGCAACGACGTGGCCGCGTACCCGGCCGACTCGTTCGAGAACATGACTGCACGCGCTGCGGTGAAGCGCTATCCGTTCCCCTACCTCTACGACGAGAGCCAGGAGGTTGCCCGCGCCTACAGCGCCGTCTGCACGCCGGACCTCTACGTCTTCGACGCGGACCGTGCGCTCGCCTACCGAGGCCGCCTCGACGACGGACGACCCAGCAAGCCCGCAGTCACTCAGCACGACCTCCGCAATGCGCTTGATGAGTTGCTGGAAACGGGCACCGTCACGGCCGAGCAAATCCCGTCGATGGGGTGCAGCATCAAGTGGAAGTAAGTCCGCGTCCTCCAGAGCCCGATCAGCGTCCCAAGCCGGAGACGCTGTTGCTGTGGCTGGGCCTGCCCGTCGCGCTCGGCGCAGGCGCCATGTGGACGTGGCATGACTACTCGACGTATGGCCAGTGGACCGGCTACGGCCTGCGCATCGGGCTGTTCGGCGTGACGGCGGTGCTGCTCTATTACGGCGTGATTCGGTTCGCCCGCAGCTTTTCCGCACGCGCCTCTGAGCGCTCGGGCGAGTGAGCTGTGGCTAGCCCTCGCTGAGATCGCGGTGGCCGAAGTAGAACAGGCAGTGCTTCAGCTTCTTCGCCTTCATCGGGCCAAAGCCAGGCAACGCACGGATGCGCTTCTCGACCTCGGCGTTGGTGCCCTCCGCCCAAAGGTTGGACGCGGAGCCATCATATTCGTCGGCGAGGATCTGGGCGATCTTCTGCGTGGTGTCGACCATCTTGTTTGTGAATCGGTGCACGGCCGGCGATTCGCTGAAGACTTCGGCGAAGGCGTCCCGGTCCATCCCCGCAATGCGCGCCATGTCGAGGTGCCCGAGACGCTGGTAGAGCTTGTAGGGGCCAACGAACGCGGTTTCAGCGAGCACGCGCTGGTCGTAGAGCAGCCCGAGGAGCACCGCGTTGGGCTCATCGCGGAGGTACTGGTCGGCGGCGGGGTCCTTGGTGGCGGTGCCCTCGGCTTTGAGGCGGTCGAGCATGCGCACCAGGCCGCCGTCGAGGTAGGAGTAGTCGGAAGCGTCGAGCATAGCTGGATTTTAGATGTGGGCTGTACGATGTGCGATGTGAGACAACGGCTACCCAGGTGCACCGTGCTACATCGTGGGGTTTAACATCACAAATCCAAAATCGTCAATCGTATATCCACCGAGCTAAGTCTTTGGCGAAGTAGGTCAGGATGAGGTCGGCGCCGGCGCGGCGGATGGCGGTGGTGGCTTCGAGGGCGGCGGCGCGGAGGTCGAGCCAGCCGCGTTCGGCGGCGGCGTGCAGCATCGCGTACTCGCCCGAGACGTGGTAGGCAGCCACGGGCACGTCGCTGAGCTCGCGCACGCGGTGGATCACGTCGAGGTAGGCGAGGGCGGGTTTCACCATCACCATGTCGGCCCCCTCGTCCAGGTCGAGGGCTACCTCGCGGAGCGCCTCGCGGGCGTTGGCAGGGTCCATCTGGTAAGTTGCCTTGTCGCGGGGCACGTCGTCCAACTCACGGGGTGCTGAGTCGAGCGCGGCGCGAAACGGTCCGTAGAAGCTGCTCGCGTACTTCGCCGCGTAAGAGAGGATCGCCACGTCTGCGAAGCCGGCCTCGTCCAGCGCCGCTCGGATCGCGCCGACGCGCCCGTCCATCATGTCGCTCGGCGCGATGATGTCGGCCCCGGCCTCGGCCTGGACGACCGCCATCTGAGCGAGCAGGTCCAGCGTCTCATCGTTCTGCACCACGCCGCCTCGGACGACGCCGTCGTGCCCGTCCGACGAGTAGGGGTCGAGCGCGACATCGCTCACCACGAGGAGGTCAGGCGCCGCGTCCTTGACGGCACGGATCGCACGGGGAAAGAGGCCGTCGGGGTTGAGCGCCTCCGAGCCTGTCCGGTCCTTCAGCGACTCGTCGAGTGCGGGGAATAGCGCGACGGCAGAGAGGCCGAGGTCAGCCACGGCGCGAGCTTCCTCCGCGAGGGTGTCCACCGAATAGCGAAACTGCCCTGGCATGGCTTCGATCGGTGTACGCCGTCCCGAGCCGTCCTCGACAAAAAGGGGGAGGACGAGGTCGTCTACGGAGAGGCGGGTCTCGCGGACGAGGCGGCGGAGCGCGGGCGAGCGCCGGAGGCGACGGGGGCGGTGGAGCAGGGGGGCGTCCATAGGGGAAGGTCAGAGTGCAAAGCGCGGCTCGCCGAACACACGGGGCCTACGTGCCTCGTTCCGACCCGGCCTGCGAAGTCCAGATGAGTACGGCTCCGGACACGTAGAGCAGCGCCTGGCTCTAGCCTACCGTGCGAGCATCGCGGCAACCTCGTCGTTGCCCGTGATCGCATGCAACTCGCGCAGCCGTTCGCGGATGGAGAGGCGCAGGCGTGCCGTTTCGCCCGCCCCGCTCTCGATGCGCAAGTAGCTGGCCGTGAGATGCTGCCTGGCCTCCGTGGTATGCCCGAGAGCCAGTCGGGCAGCACCGAGTGCGCCTTCGGCCTCGGCAATGCGCCAATGCTGCCCCGTCGCCGACTCACGGATGGCGAGGGCTTCTTCGAGGAGCGGGAGGGCTTGCTGGGGACGGCCGAGTGCAGTGAGGGCCTCACCTAAACCTGTCAGCGGATACGCGCGCGCCGTGTGTGCGGCCGGGACCTGCGCAGCCCGGTGGTAGCCCAGCGCCGCATCGAAGTGCACCTCGGCTTCCGTGAAGCGCCCCTGCGCAAGGGCCAGCATGCCGATGTGCGCGCGCGAATGGCCGACGCGGAGGTGCGAGTCGCCGTAGAGCGCACGGTACATCGCGTGCGCCTCTTCCAGGAAAGGTCCTGCCTCCTCAAAGTGGCGGGGGTCGTTCTCCACGAGCCCGCGGTCCTTCAGCAAGACGCCGAGATTGGCTAGCGCGTAGGCACGCCGGGGGTGCGCCGGGCCGTAGATGTGCCGGAAGGCGTCGAGGGCGTCGCGGTAGTGGGGTTCGGCATCCGCATAGCGCCCCTGGTTTTTGATCACGACGCCCAACTCATTAAGAGCAGTGGCCGTGCGGACGTGGAGCAGCCCGAGCGTGGGGCGGTAGTGGTCGAGGGCCTGGTGATAGTAGTGCTCGGACTCTGGGAGCAAGCCTTGTCGGTAGAGGACGTGGGCGAGACCAGCCAGCGTGTGGCCGAGAACGGCAGGGGAGAGGTCCGCATCATGTTCCTGAAGGCGGAGGGCGCGGCGGAGGAGTAGTTCCGCATCACCGAAATTGCCATGCAGCGTGAGGGTGCGGCCCAGTTCGTAAAGCGCCTCAGCGGTCCGCGGACCGTCCTCGCCGTCGTGGCTCTCGAAATAGCTAAGGGCACGTCGATGCAGACGCTCAGCCTCAGCGTAGCGACTGCGGTCCGATAGGAGAGCGCCGAGCGCGAGCTCGACTTCGGCGACTTGATCGTGCGTGCTGCCGAAGCGTCGTTGCCGAATGGCGAGCGCGCTGCGGAGAAGGGCGTCGCCGGCGTCGTAGAGCCCGAGGCTGTGGTGGACGCGCCCAAGCGTGAGCTGCATCGCCGCCCGCGTCTCGGGCTGATCGGCGAGTTCCGTCTCAACGCGCCGTGCTGCACGTTCGAGCAGCGCGCGGGCACTCAACTCGTCGCCCGTCTGGCCGCCCACGCTCGCCATCATGTCGGGGTCCTCGCTGCCGAACAGGTCGCTCAAGAACTGGGCAGAGGCCACAGCCTTGTCGCGTTCCACAGAGACGCGGTGGACTTGCGTGGTCACGGCGATGATCCCCGCGGCGAGGAGCGCCATGATGGTGCCGACGGCCGCGACCGCCCGGCGATGCCGCCAGAGGTTGCGGCTGAGTCGGTAGCCGAGGGCGCCGCGGCGCGCCTGGACAGGCTTGGCTTCGAGGTAGCGCATGAGGTCACGGCCAAGAGCCTCCGCCGAGCGGTAGCGCCGCTCCGGGGACTTCGCCAGGGCCTTCTGGACAATCGCATCCAGGTCGCCGGCTACGACGCGGGCGGCCTTGGCAGCATCGGGGAGCCCGACGGCGTGCTCGGGATGGCGTCGGAGCACCGAACTCGGCGAGGGTGGCAGGTCTTCCAGCACGGCGCGCTCGATCTCATGCACCGATCCCGTCGGGGCGGTAAACGGCCGCTGACCCGTCAAGACTTCGAACAGGAGCACGCCGAGGCCATAGACGTCAGTGGCGGTAGTGATGCCCTGGTTGCGAATCTGCTCGGGCGCCGCATACTGCGGCGTGAACGGCCGCACCCCCGTCAGGGTGAGCGCCTCGGCGAGAGGGTCCTCGTGCTGCAGCTTGCCGATGCCGAAGTCGAGCAGCTTGGCGAGCGGCGTCCCGCCCGGCCCGCCATCCGGGGCCACGAGGATGTTGGAAGGCTTGAGGTCACGGTGAATGACGAGGTGACGGTGCGCATACTGAACCGCCTCGCAGATATCTAAGAAGAGCCGCACCCGCGCCCGGATGTCAAGTTGGCGCTGGGCGCAAAATTCCAGCAGCGGCGGACCCGCCACGTACTCCATGACCAGGAAGGGCACGCCATCGTCGGTGACGCCGCCATCGATGAGTTGCGCGATGTGAGGATGATGAAGACGGGCCAGCAGAGCGCGCTCCCGCACGAAACGCTGGCGCAGCGCTTCGGAGAACATGGACGCGCGGACGCGCTTGACGGCGACCCGCTGCTCGAAGGCGCCGTCGGCCCGTTCGGCGAGCCACACGGTCCCCATGCCCCCTTGTCCGAGCTCGCGCAGCAGTCGCCAAGCACCAAGCCGCCGGCCGGGCGCGGCCGGGCGCGGCGCGAGCGACAGCACCGTCTCGTCCGGAAAGTCGCCCGAGTCGGTGCGCGACCTGTCGGCGTCCGCTACCGGAGCAGGTGTCTCCGGCTCAGGGTTCTCGTGCTCGGCGACCACGTCCGCTACCATCGGAGCGACGCGGCTCACAGGCGTGTCGAGAAACCCATCGCCCGTCTCCCCATTGATCTCCGTGTCGAGGCGCGCATCGGCGTCGAGGAGCGCAGAGACTTCGGCCAGCAACGCCGCGTTGGTACCTGTCGTCGCGCGCAGAAACGCCTCGCGCTGCGGGGCTGGCTGCTCAAGAGCCGCCTCGAAGAGCGCACAGACATGCGCCCAATGGTCTTGTGCAGGCACGGGCGGCAACGAGGAATCCGAGTCGGACACAGGAGTCATAGGAGAACATTGGGTGGGGATGACCACAACGCGCAAAAACCCCGTGGGATAGCACACGCGAACATACATCCGGGGCTGTCGAGGCAAAAGGCAAGGCGTGCGCTCCGGGTGAGCGTGTCCGTACCATGGACCGCCTCGTCCCAACGACTGTCTCGTCCCAACGAACGCCTCGTCAAGCCACCGAACAGCCCGTGACCGCTCCACCTTCTGCTCGGGCCCTCGTCGTCGGCGAAGTCTTGTGGGACGCGCTCCCACGAGGCCTCTTTATCGGCGGTGCCCCGTTCAATGTCGCAGCCCACCTCCATACGCTCGGGGTGGACGCCTGCTTCGTCAGCCGCGTCGGCGACGACCGCCTCGGCCGTGAAGTCTGCCGCCGGGTCACACAGCTGGGCCTCGCCGCCGATCTTGTCCAGGTCGATACAGGGCACGAGACGGGCTTTGTGGAGGTGGACCTGGACCATGATGGGATCCCGAGTTATACCATCGTGGAGCCGGTGGCATGGGACCACATCGCCTGGACCGACGGCCTCGCTGCCGAGGCTGATGGGGCGAGCATGGTCATCTTCGGGAGCCTGGCCCAGCGCAGCCCCACCACCCGTGCCACGCTGGAGCGCATGCTCAGCGCGACGCCCACCGCAACGGCCGTGTTTGACATCAACCTGCGTGCTCCGTTCGTTGACCGAGCCGTTGTTGAGCGCTCGCTCGCTCGCGCCGACATCGTGAAGCTCAACGATGACGAGCTGGTCCTGCTACAGGCGTGGTACGGTCTCCCTGACGGTATGGACGCATCAGCGGAGGGGTTGATGGAGCGGTTCGCCGTCGACACGCTTTGCGTGACGCGCGGCGCCGAGGGGGCGCTCCTGTGGCACGAAGGCGAGCGGTATGCGCATCCAGGTTATCAAGCCAATGTGGTGGACACCGTCGGCGCCGGCGACTCGTTTTTGGCGATGCTCTTGACCCAACTGCTGGCGGGCGCACCAGGCGCAGAGGCGTTAGACTGGGCAAATCGGCTGGGGGCGTACGTTGCCGGGCAGCCCGGCGCCACGCCTGTGTATTCTCGCCGTGATCTCTTCGATTTGCCAGCGAAATAGGCTATGTTGAGCCCTACTAGGTCGCCTTTGTTAGGCGATCTACCCTGTGTGCGTTCCATCGAACGTGTTCCATGCAGTGACGAATCATGAGTGCTACGATCCGAGACGTGGCGCATCGCGCAGGCGTCTCCATCTCGACGGTGTCGCGGGTGCTCAACGACACAGCCCGCGTCAGTCATACCAAACGCAAGCGCGTGCTGGAGGCAGCCGAGGCGCTGGGCTATGCGCCGAACCCGGCCGCCCGTACACTCCTTGGTAAGCAGACGAGCAGCCTCGGAGTGCTGCTCCCGTTCGTCAGCGGCGAGTTCTTCTCCGAATTGCTCCACAGCCTCGACACCGCCGCCCAGGAAGCGGGCTATTTCCTGCTCATCTCGACCTCGCACCGGCTCCGTGACGAGTTCCGCGCGGCGCGCATGATGCTCGAAAAGCGCGTCGACGGCCTCATCGTGATGGCCCCAGAACTGCGCCCACGGGAGGCACAGGTGCTCGCAAGCGCCAGCGAGCCGATCGTGTTCATCAACACCGACGCGGAAGGGCTGCCGTTCGACACGGTCAACTTCGATAACTACGGCGGGTCGTACGCGCTCACGCAGCACCTGCTGGACCTCGGTCACCGTGACATTGGCATCATCCGCGGGCCGTCCGGCGCCAAGGACGCCGATCAGCGCCTGGAGGGCTACCGAGCCGCGCTCGCAGAGGTAGGCGTCACGCCTCGCTCTGACTGGATAGTCACAGGCGAGTACACGCTCGAAGCGGGCTACGCAGTAGCACGGCCCCTCTTCGCGACCGCTGACCGACCGACGGCGCTGCTGTGTGCCAACGACTACTGCGCCGCGGGCGCCATCCATGCGGCGCACGAGGCAGGCTTACGCGTACCAGAGCACCTCTCCGTTGTCGGGTTCGATGGGCTCCCAAGCACGCTCTACACCCAACCGCCTCTGACCACCGCGCGAGTCCCCATCGACGAGGTGGGCAAGATCGCTGTGGCGTTGTTGCTCGACCGGATCATCGACGGGCCCGTCGGTCACGACCCCGTGCGCCGGGTCGTGCCGGTGGAGGTGCTCTTGCGCGCGTCGACAGCCCCGCCCTCCAAGCAACTTGAGAGATAAGAGGTACTAGGACGCACGCTTGGGGGAATTCAGTAGCGTGTGGGAACTTGGTGAAGGTATGGCGAAGTAAGTCGGCCAGAACGTCCATTCGGGGCTCGGCTTCGATTCCGTCGCTGCGAACGGGCCTTCCAGCTAAAACGTCTGCGTGTACGCCGTAGAAAAGCGCTTTGAAAAGGTTTTCACCTTTGGTATGTTGGAAGCGCTTCAGGCTTTTCCCCAGTCCCCCCTTGTCTCCCATCCGACGACCCATGACTCCAACGCTACGCCTTTCTACCATCTCGCTAGTCCCTGCGCTTCGCGCCGGCGCGCTCACGCTCGCCCTGGCTGTGCTCGCCCTAGTCGGGGTCCCCGCGGCCACGGCCCAGGTGGTCTACGACAACTTTGACGACGGCAACGTGGACAACACGGGCGCCTTCGCAGGGGGCGCGGAGAACACTGGCGCGGGCACCGGCCCGACCGACGGCCTCGGCGGCGACGCCGACACCGGCCTCAACCTCGGCATCGACCCGGGCTCGGGCGGCGGCTTCGCGGGCGCGTTCGTCACGGCCCCGGGCGGCGTCTTCGACGCGACGGGCCAGGAGTACCTCACGTTCTACATTCGCCCGTCGGTGGTGGAGGCGAACCTGCCGCTCACGCTGGAGATCGTCCTGCAGGAGGACATCAACGGCGACGGCGCGTTCGACGGCAACGGCGGCGGTCCTGAGGACGAGCTCCGGACGACGTACCGCCTGGACGCGGACATGATGGGCTTCGAGTTCGTGCAGATCCCGCTGGCGACGTTCGTGGACGGCGGCGGCGGTGCGGACGACGGCGTGGACCTGTCGAAGATTCTCAACGTGGTGTACGTGTTCGGGGGCATCCCTGCGGGCCCGCCCTTCGCCGTCTCCCTCGATGAGATTGCCTTCGTCACCGGTACGCCGGTCTCCAACGAGCCTGCGAACATCGCCCCGGCCTTCTCGCTGAGCGCGGCCTACCCGAACCCGTTCCAGACTTCGGCGCGCGTCGACCTGACGCTGGACCGAGCTGAAGCGGTGCGGGTGGCGGTCTACGACGTGCTGGGGCGCCAGGTCGCCGTGCTGCACGAGGGCACGCTCTCGGCGCAGACGCTGCACTCTTTCTCGCTCGGCGCACGGGGGCTGTCCAGTGGCCTCTACCTCTACCGCGTCACGGGTGAGTCCTTCAGCGCCACGCGCCGCGTGATCCTGAATTAACTCCTCGCCTGCAGCTTCTCTCTGGCTCACACGCCATGCTAGTGCCTCTTTCTTCACGCCAGCGGCTCGCCGTGGAGTCGGTCCTCGCGGATCGGCTTCACGGAGCCAGCCGGCTCCTCTCGCTCGCGTTGTCCTTCTTGATCGGAGCAACTGCGGCCTCTGCGACGCCTCATTTGCCCACGGGTCCTCATCAGCCCCACACCGGGTTGGAGGCGAGGGCGTCCAACTCACTGGGGGGAGACGAGGCCGATTGGCTACGAAGCTCGTTGCTCGACGGCGTCGACCTACCGAGTCTTCCGGACTCTGTTGACCGGGCCTACCCGTCGGACTCGACGGAAACGCTTCGTCAGCCTGCGCAACCGTTGACGGTGTTCGGCTACTACCGGACCATTGGGTATTACCGTGCCTTCTCGAACCCGTATCCGTTCCTGGAGCCCTTCGAGCGAGCCTACGGAATCGGTGACGGGTATCGGGAGCCCATGCTCTCGATAAGTGTCCTGGGCCGTCCAAACGGGCGGTCGAGCTTTGGCACGGAGCTGTTCATCTTTACGCCGTACGATGGTGGGGGTGTGGAAGACAATGTTCTTTCGCTCAACCTGGGCATCAACTTCTACGGCAACTTCCGGACGGAAATCGGCTCGTTCGGTGTGCGTGCCGGTGGCATCCACTGGTACAACCTCAGCCCGTTTACCATCGGCGTGTATCAGGTCCTCGATCGCTTCTCGATCTTCGACCGTACACCATGGGAAGGCGTTAGTGACTTGGCTCGCTACGACAACTACTTCCAGTCAGGGCAACTCGCAACAGGCGACGCCCGGTGGAACTTCCAGGCCTTCCAGGGCCTCATCCTCAACGGCGGTCAGCTCCCCGGCGACTTCAGCTTCGACGCGTTCTGGGGCAAGACGCAGCCCAATGGCGGTCTCCCCAATGCCCGCACGGAGCCATCGGAGACAGTGGCCAACGAAGGCGAGGAGGCGGGCGATGTCCCGACCTATGCTGGCTTTGGCGGCGACGCGGAAGCGCTACCAAGCGCCATCACGGGTGGGCGTCTGGCCAAGACGTTCGGCTCTACACTGATGCTGGCCTACAACGGCCTCTACAGCTATCGCACGCTCGATAGCCTCGACGTGGAGCGCCGGGAATACCAGGTACACACGGGTCAGTTCGAGGCCAACCTCCTCGGCGTTAACCTCAGCGGTGAGTTTGGCGCGAGCCGGTTTGACAGCCCGACCTACACGTCGCCGTGGGGGGAAGCCTTGATGGGCCGCATCCGCATCCCCGCCTCAGCGACCTACTTCCCGCTCGATGTCCAGGTCTACCAGATCGGTCGGCACTTCTACAACGAGAACGGCGAGATCGCGACGAACAACAACCCGCAGATCCAAGCCGCCATCAATGAGGAGGACGGGCTCGGCACAGGCGAAGTCATCCTGTCTGGCCAAGGGTCGGTCGGTGGCCTTCTCACCCAGGTCAACCAGCTCGCTCACAACCGGCGTGGCATCAACTTCAATACGAAGTGGAACGCCCCCAACGGACTGGTTGAATTCGGGGTAGGGTGGGGCGTCGCCCACGAACTGGCCCCGACGACCACATCGCTTTCCTTCATCCACCGTGTCAACGGCCTGGCGCTCTCGCGCGTCTACAATCCGTTCCCAGCAGACGCCGTCTTTGCCACCCAGTTTGGGGCATACGGCCGGAAGTACTCGTTCTTCCGCGGCTTTTTCGAAGCAGTGCCGACGACCGACGTGGACCAGGTCACGGGCATCGCCACGACGCGGAAGTGGTTCCACTCTGTGGACCTGACCGCGAAGACCCGGGTCGATCTTGATGGACGCAATCTCTACGCGTTCTATCTGGGCAGCTTTTCCTCGGCCAACCGCGACTTCACCGGGGTCCCCCATGACGACGACACCTACCTGTTCGTCCAATCCCACGAGCTGGATGTCTACTTCGACCTCTTCCCTCGCGTGATTCTCGCCGGCTACCTCGGCCTCGAGTTCGCGAAAGGCGGGCGCTTCACTCCGCGTGATGACCGGTTCTTCCCAGAACTCCCTGAAACCACGCTTTCCAACGAGCCCCTCGACCAGCGGGGACTCGGCGTTGGTCTCGGCTTCGACATCACTCTCGCCGACAACGCGGGTCTGTACCTCCGGCACCGCTGGATGGACTACGAGGACCGCAATTTCGCACTCGACCGCTACGTCGGTCGCGAACTGACGGCCGAGATCAAAATCTTCTTCTGATCGAGTAGCACGCGTTTCTCGCCTTCTGCTTTTCTCCGTTCGACTGCCCTATCACCCCACTCGCGGTATGCGGTTGTTTTCTCTCCCTCGCCTTCTCGCGCTGACGCTCGCGCTACTTCCCGTGGCTGCTTCAGCGCAGGCCCCCTCCGACGATCCTGACGAAGGCATCGGCCTTCGTTTCAACGGCATGGGGCGCACGCTCCTGCAGCAAACCAACCTCGGCGGCAACCTCGCCGACGAGGACACGGTGACGCCCGAGAGCCAGACCGACGGCGAGTTTGTGCTCGACCTGGCGCTCAACGCACAGCCCAACAGCAACACCGAAGTGCAGGGCGTGATTCGTTTCCGCAACGAGTTCGGTGGCTTCTTCGGAGCAGGCGTCAACGTAGAAGTCCGTGAGCTTTGGGCGCGTGGCGTTGTCGCAGACGTGATCCGCTACCGTGTCGGCGACATGGACAAGGTGCTGACGCCCTACACGCTCTACCTGGAGGAGGAGGACGGGGTTGTCTTGGAGCCAGAGGTGTTCCGGCCCCAGAAAGACGTTCTCTACTACGAGGAGTTCTACACGGGCCGCAATACGCGTCGCCTTCAGGGGGCCAACCTAGGCTTCGGCCTCGAATTCGAACAGGGCCTCGAAGCCCTGGACGTGGACGCCTTCGTGGCTCGGCTGCGTGGCACCAACTTTTCTGATACGCCGACGCGTCTTATCAGTGGTGGACGCGCGTCCATGTCTACGGTGCCGCTCACGTCCTATGGGTCGCAGGTGAACCTCGGGGCTAACGTCGTCTACACGTGGGACGACCTCAATTCGGGCAACGCCAACGAAGGGCTCCGCAACTGGGTGCTCTCAACAGACTTTGACATCGCGGTTCTCGACAATCCGAGCTTCAACCTGAGTGTCATTGGGGAAGGTGGTCTCTCGACTGTGTCTCTCAGCGAGCGCGTCCGCGAGGCGACTGGCCTGCCCACCACAGTGACCGGCCCCGACGGCGGGAGCGTGGTGATTCAGGACTCGGCCTTTGTGGTCAACTCGATCTTCGAAGACGATGACACCTTCATAGAGGTGGGGCTGCGGAGCGTCTACAAGCCGCTCGACCTATCCGTCACCGCACGGTTCGTCAACGTCGGGCCTGACTTCTTCAGCGCGGCTGCGCAGAGCAAGCGCGTCGACTTCAGCCGCGCTCTCGGCGTCTACAACCGCCTCGGCAACGACCGCCTGGAGCGCCTCCCAACGCTCTTCGACCTCACACGGGATGCGGAGCTCTACACGTTCCGTGTCTCGGAAGAGCTGATGGCCTATGACCCTCGCTACAGCAACGTGCTGCCCTACGGGAACGCGACACCTAACCGCCGAGGCGCTCGTCTGGGTATCGACTACACCCCGGCAGAGGGTGCACTCGACGCATCGCTCGACCTCGCGCTCTTGACGGAATTACGCGGGCAAGGCACGACGGAACTGAAGGACTTCCTGCACCTCCGCGCTTCCGCGGATGTAGATGTTGCCACGCTCACAGGCCTCAACCGCCTCTTCGACGTCACGCTGGGCCTCCAGGTTGAAGACACGAGCCGAGGGGGCGTAGAAGTCGAGCAGGTGGATCTGAGTTCGCTCCTGTTCGAAGCAGGCTTCGCCTTCGAGATCTACAACCGCCTGGACGTGCTGGCTGGCACCAAGCTGCGCACCGCCAGCGGCCGGGAGTATATCCCCATCTTCGAAAACTTCAACGACGTCCGGGACTTCCCTGCGCCGTTCGACATCGACGATCAGGAGACGCTGCTGGGCGCAGGGCTGCGCTACCGCTTCCGTGACGACGTGTATCTGACCGTGCAATTCCAGCACCTGAGCTACACCAACGACGCCACGCCTGCCGAGGGCGTCACGCTCCCTCCCGAGGACTACAGCTTCGGGCAGATCTTCGCGCTCTACTCCATGTTCTTCTAGACTATCTCGTTCATGTCACGTACTGTATCGTTTGAGGGCGCACGTCGCGCCATGAAGACCTGGATGGGGGCGAGTCTGGTGCTCGCCTGCGTCCTCACCCTCGCCGCGTGCGACCACGCCACAGACGGCATCGACGGGCCCTTCCTCGTAGACCGCTTTGGTGAGTTCACGCTCGTCGAGCCCCTGTCGGCCGTTCAGGGCGAAGTCGACTTCGCGGGCGGTCAGACGCTCGCCTTCGAGGCGGCATTCAACAAGCAATCCAACTGGGTGATCGAGATCACCGGTCAGGAGAGCGGCGCCGTAAAGCGCATCGAGGGATTCTCGCGCGAGATCGACGACCTCGTCGCCACGTGGAACGGGTCCACCTCGGTGCTCCCGTTCTTTCGCGCTGAGCCTGTCGAAGCGAAGCTGCTGATCGACGGTGCGGTGCTCGATGAGTCGCCACCGGTGACGGTCGAAGTCACCAGTGCCCGCGTATACCCGGGTGAGGAGGTAACGGGCTTCGAGGAAGACGACCCCGCCACGCTCGTGCTCGGCAACTTCGAGTTCGAGTTCGACCTGACTGCTACGGGTCCTAGTTCCGAGATCCCGGCTGCCGAGGGGGAGTCGTTTTACTTACTTCGGAGCACGGGTGGTCCGACTGTGGCCGATCCGTTCTTCATCGGACTCACGAGCATCTTCCCCGCCGCGGACGGGCCTGACTACTTCAGCGTCCCCACGACCATCCCGGAAGACCTGTTCTTCAACGCAGCGCTCTACAGCTTCGGTACGCCCAACACGATCGCCGTCGTCCAAGTCGGCGTCGACAGCAACGGCAACGGGGTCTACAACGACGGAATCGACGCCGTAGTCAGCGTGATCGATCAACCGGTCGACTGGCAGGGTTGGCAGCTCTTCAGCATCCCGTTCTCGGACACCAACTTCACGCAAGAGCAGTTGGAGACGATCGTCGCGGTGCGCGTGCTGCTTATCTCGGACAACAACGGCCAGCCGAACCCACCGCTTCCCGTCGACTACGGGATCGACTTTATCACGTTCACCGCAGGCGGACCGCTTGAACTCTGACGTGTGCTCGTCGTTGAGCCCATGTCGCGGCAGGACACTTCGGATGGGTCCATCTCGGGACTCCCGGTTACTGCCCCTGCCAGTGCTTCCAGTCTCCCCTGACTTTCTTCCTTCGGCCATGCGTGCCTCTCGCTTTCTCGTTGCTCTTGTCGTTGCGCTGTTCGCGGTGACGGCCTCCTCGTGCGTGCGCTTCCAGACAGCAAACCTCTACGACGGCGTTGCCCTGGCGCCCCCGCCGGAACGCCCCCGAGTGATCTCGCTCGCGGTACAGCCGACGATCTACGACGACCAGAACGACGACCAGATCTGGTTTCAGGACGACGTGAACTGTACGCAAGGGCAGTTGACCGAAGAGGTCGTCTACGAAGGCGAGCGGGCCATCCAGGTATCCTGGAATCGCTTTGAGGAAGGTTGCAAGTGGGCCGGCATGGGCGTCGGCTGGGACAATTGGGCAGGCAAAGACCTCTCGGAGTTGCTGCCGTACGCGGCCATCTCGATGCGCGTCCGCACCGTGGAAGGCAAGATGTACGGTTTGCCGATTGTGCTCACGCTGGAAGACTACAGCGGTGGCATGGGCTTCGCCTACACCGGCAACCGCTACTTCGAGCGCCCCTTCATTGACGAGGAGTGGCAGCGTGTGGTCGTCCCACTCGCCGACTTCGACTTGGAGATCGAGAACCTTGATCCGACTAATGTGAAGCAACTCATGTTCGAGTTGCAGCAGAGCGGAAGCATCTACATGGACGACATCCAGGTCGTCTTCTACGAGCCGGAGCCGCTGGAGCCCTGGCTTGTCGAGGAGCCGCGCCCTGATCCGGCGGCCCTGCCCATCACGCTATTCGATGACGCCTTCATCAACAACGATGGCTGGGGCCTCGTCACCGACGCGTGCCAGGCGGTCCAGCCGACGCAAGAGTCCACGTCGATGGGCGACACCGCCCTGTCGTTCGAGTGGGACATCTCGGGCGAGGCCTGCTACGAAGGCATGGTCGGCGTGAGTTGGGACAAGTGGTACCCCATCGATGTTACCTCGATCTCGGAAAACGCGGGTATCCAGTTCGATGTGCGTCTTCCCGAAGGCACGGCCACCCAGATCCCCGTCCGCATTGCGCTCGAAGACTACGGGCGCCGCACCTCGCAGATCATCCTCGACGGGCGCTTCCTCGAGTCCGGCACCTTCACGACGGAGTGGCAGACGGTCACCATCCCGTTCTCTTCGCTGCGTGGCGGTGGTCGTGAGCTTGCCTCGGCTCCGGCGACGGTCGGCAACCTCCCCGAGTTCAGCGACGGGGCAGACTTCCGCAACATCAAGCAGTTGATGTTCTTCCTCGACGAGTCAGGGGCCATGATCGTGGACAACCTGAAGCTCATCGACACGGCCTCCGTGGACGTCGGGCCGCTCCGGCGGCGCTAGCGCGACACCCAACCTACGGTAGCCATTCAGACGTATCGATCAGACCTGTCATGCGAATCACCTTCCTCCTTGCGCTCGCGCTGTCCCTGTTTGGCAGCACGGCCACCGCGCAGAACGAACAAGACACGACGACCGACCGGCCCGCCTCCTCTGGCATCCTCGAAGAGGCACCTAGCTTGGAAGGCGTGATCCCGGTAGAAATGCGCCAGGATGACGAGGGCAACTGGACGCTCTATCGCGGCGGCGAACCCTACTACATCCGCGGCGCGGGTGGCATCCAGTTTATGGACCGCGCGGTCGAGTATGGCGCTAACTCCGTGCGCACCTGGGGCGCAGGGGAAGCGATCTCCATTCTCGATGAGGCCCACGAACTAGGGCTGTCTGTCGTCTTCGGCCTCTGGGTCGGCATGGACCGCCAGGGCTTCGACTACAACGACACCAAGAGTGTGGAGGCACAGCTCGCCCGCTTCCGCGAGGTCGTCCGTGAATACAAAGACCACCCGGCCATCCTCATGTGGGGTGTAGGCAACGAGGTCGACCTTTTCTACGAGGACTTCAAGGTCTGGGACGCCATCAACGACATCGCCGAGATGATCAAGGAGGAGGACCCGCACCACCCGACGATGACGGTGACGGCAGGCCTCGATGTGGCAGAGATTCAGCTCATCATGGAGCGTGCGCCCGCCATCGACATCATGGGCATCAACACGTATGGCGAACTGGTGGGCGGTACGCGCGAGTTTCGGACCTACGGCTACGACGGCCCATCCGTAGGCACCACGCTGCGCCGCGCTGGATGGGACGGCCCCTACATCATCGCTGAGTGGGGCCCCGACGGTCACTGGGAAGTTCCGCGAACCTCGTGGGGCGTTCCGATCGAGCAGACGAGCACGGAGAAAGCCAGAGTCTACCGCCTCCGCTACGAGCGCGGCATCGCGGCGGACTCGGCGCGCTGCATCGGCTCCTACGCGTTCCTCTGGGGCGAAAAGCAGGAAACTACCCCGACGTGGTACGGCATCTTCACGCCAGGTGGCTACGAGACCCAAGTCATGGACGTGCTGGAGTACGTTTGGACAGGCAGCTACCCTGAAAACCGCGCTCCCCAACTCGACGCGCTCACAGCCAACGGCCAAGATGCCTTCGCGAGCGTCTACATCGAACCGCGAGAGGTGGTCACGTTCTTTGCTGACGTGACCGACCCCGAAGGCAAACCGATCCGCTACGACTGGGAACTACTACCAGAGAGTACAGACATCCGGGCTGGTGGTGACGCAGAGACGCGTCCCGATGCGGTAGACCTAGACATCGTGAGCGGCCAGGACGGTGAGATCAACGTACGCGTGCCCCGTCGCGAGGGACCCTACCGCATGTTCATCTACGCGTACGACGACAGCGGCAACGTGGCCACGGCCAACATTCCGTTCTACATCGGTTCGCCGGAGCAAGCTTCGGCTCGGTAGACCTAGCTACAGATGCCCGTTCGCGGGTATATCCAGCGTCTCTCACAACAGAACTACGCCCTTTCGACATGCTTCGTGCTGCTCTCCTCGCCGTGTTCGCGCTCTGCGCCGTCGCTCTCGGCGCCTTCGCCGTCGGCTGCGACAACGCCGTAACGCAAGAAATCCCCGACGCGCAAGCAACCCCTGCCGGATGGTCCCTCGTGTGGGCCGACGAATTCGATGGCACCGAGGTCGACGAATCGAGGTGGGAGTTTCAACTCGGCGACGGCTGCCCGGACCTCTGTGGCTGGGGCAACGCCGAACTCCAGGACTACGCGCGCGAGAACAGTGTGGTGAGCGACGGCACGCTCAAGATCACGGCGCTCCAAAACATCGTTGATGGAGACACCACCTACACGTCGTCACGTCTCCGCACGCTCGGCAAGGGAGATTGGACCTACGGGCGTTTCGAAGTCCGCGCAAAGCTACCCCTCGGCCAGGGCATGTGGCCCGCCATCTGGCTGCTCTTCAGTGAGCCGACCTACGGTCAATGGGCCTCCAGTGGAGAGATCGACATCATGGAGGCTGTCGGCGACAAGCCCGGCGAGGTCTTCGGCACGCTGCACTACGGTGGGGAATTCCCGCAGAACGTGTTCAAGGGCGACGAATTCCAGCTAGCCGCCGGCACCTTCCAAGACGACTTCTTCGTCTTCACCGTCGAGTGGGAGCGCGTTGACCGCGAGCCGGGCGAAGACGGCGAGCCGGTCGAAGGTGTCGACATCCGGTGGTTCGTCAACAACGTTCTCTATCAAGTCCAGACCGAAGAGGACTGGTTCTCCGGCGGTAGCGATGACCCGACCTCGCCCTTCAACCACCCGTTCCACATGATCCTCAACGTGGCCGTTGGAGGCAACCTCCCTGGCTCGCCCGATGCGACGACGCCGTTCCCGCAGGCGATGGAGGTTGACTATGTGCGGGTCTACGAGCGCACAGGAAGCTGAGTCACCACGGCCTACATGGTTCCATAATCAGAAGCCCCAGGTCGCGCGAAGCGACCTGGGGCTTCTCTCGTTTCGTGACGAGCCGGGTGTACGTATTGGCAGCGTTCGTGGGGCTACCGATGCGAGTCCTTGTTGGTGCTGCGCAGCTTTTCTTTATAGCGCTGCACCTGCCGTCGTAACTGCTTCACGCAGCCATCCACGGCGACTTCGTGCGACGGCCCGGTTTCGCTCGCCGTGAGCGTCTGACGGTAGACGTTGAGCGCAACTTCAGCCGACTTGTCGGTGGCCCGGTCATCGCCGTTGAGCACCACGTGTGCGTCCACGATGCCGTCATAGTATCGAGTGAGCTTCGAGAGCGACTGCTCGATATGGGTGCGGAGTCCATCGGAAGCCTGGAAGTGCCGAGCCGTGATGCGCGTTTGCATAATCTCACCGGTTAATATGAGGGGTATACCAAGTCGCCAGGATAGTAGCCCACCTCCACCTTTGTCATCCCGGACTTGATCCGGGATCTACACGGGGTACCGTATGGATCCCCGCCTTCGCGGGAATGACACTCGGGTTCGAGTGAGGCATCATCCCAAAGAACTGGTATTAGAATGGACTCCCAGTAAACGGCGAGGGGGCGCCTATGTCAAGGGACGGTTAAGCGAGTAGGGACTTGCGGCCGCACGGATGCGGGAAAGCCCTACGGGCTCATACTCCAGGGGCTGGGTTAGCACACCCACCGAGGGTATGCTCTGGCGGACTGTCGTTTACACCTAGCCTGATCTGCCTGGAGGCAACACGCTGTGTTTGTAGGTCTCGATCGCCTCCCGGATCATAATGACGGCTTCCCGCTCAGACTGCAGGTGTTCGCGAATGATTGCCACCTCGGCCTGAGACTCTACGGGTTTGTCAACCTGAACCGCGAGGCCTCGTTCGGCGGCGTGACGCTGGCGTTGATGCTGGGGCGGATGCAGTAGCGGCCGGCGCAGTCTCGGTGTGCGAGCAGGCCGGATATGTCGAGCAGCCGCGGAATACGTTACCGCTCTTGGCGCGGCGCTCGACGAGCCAACCGCGATGGCAGATGGGGCAGCGCGGTGCCGTGCGTGGATCAAAGAAGGGCATCGTGTGGCGGCACGTTGGGAAGCCGGTGCAGCCATAGAACGACCCCTTCGCGCCGTCGCGGCGGGCGAGCGGTTTGCCGCAGCGCGGACAGGCTAGGCGAGGGGCGTCGTCGGAGGACGCAGCGGATGCAGCCTGGGGCGAAGAGGTGGCGGCTGGCGAAGGGGCGTGGTCAGCCGACCGGATGGAAGCACCAGCGGGCGGCTTCCCGGCGTCGATTGCAGCCTCGGCATCGTGCAGCGCGGCGAGGAGGCGGTCGTGATAGAACGTGTGCAGCGTGTCGCGGTAGGCGCGCTGGCCGGCGGCGATCTGGTCGAGCGCCTCTTCCATCTTGGCGGTGAAGCCGAGGTCGAACAGCTTGGGGAAGTGCTGGACGAGGAGGTCGCACACGCGTAGGCCGAGGTCGGTGGCGTGCAGGACGCGCTTCTTCAGGTCGGCGTAGCCTCGGTTCTGGAGCGTGGCGATGGTGGCGCTGTAGGTGCTCGGGCGGCCGATGCCGTGGCGTTCGAGCGCCTTCACGAGCGACGCCTCCGTGTAGCGCGGCGGCGGCTTCGTCTGGTGCTTGTTCGTCGCGAGGTCGAGGAGGTTAACGGGCAGGCCCTTCCGCAATGACTCCGGCAGCTTCTGCTTCCCTTTTGCTGCCTGGGTCGCATCGTCTTCGCCCGAGTCGTCGTGGCTTTCGCCGAGGTCGTAGACGGCGCGGAAGCCGCGAAAGCGCGTCACCTCGCCCTTCGCCAAGAAGACGAACGCGCTGTCGGTGCTCGCCACCTCAGCGGTCGTGCGGTCCACAACGGCGGGGGCCATCTGGCTCGCGACGGTGCGGTAGAAGATCAACTGATAGAGCTTGTGCTGCTCGGGCGTGAGCCACTTGCGGATCGCCTTCGGCGTGAGGTCGAAGCGCGTCGGGCGGATCGCTTCGTGGGCCTCTTGCGCGTTCTTCGACTTCTTGCCGTGTCGGTGCGGCGACTTCGGGAGGTAGTCGAGCCCGAGGTCGCGTGCGATGAGGTCGCGGACCGACGCAATGGCCTCGTTCGAGATGCGCGTCGAGTCGGTGCGCATGTAGGTGATGAGCCCCACGCGTTCGTCGTTGCCGCGTGATCCGTCGCCGATCTCGACGCCTTCGAAGAGTTGCTGTGCGACACGCATCGTCTGCTTCGGCGACATCCTGAGCCGCGCCGACGCTGCCTGCTGCAACGTCGAGGTGGTGAACGGCGGCGGCGGCTTGATCCGGGCGGTCTTTTTCGTGAGCGAGCGGACGGCGTAGAGCCGCATCTCGGCCTCGTCGCGGAGGTGCGCCGCCGTACCCTCGTCCGGGATGGTACGCTTGACCTTGCCCTGCTCGCGCCCCTTCTGGACATCAGCCGGGGAGCCGACCTTTTCGCCATACGCCTCCACGAGCCGCGCGCTGAACGTGTCGCCGTTCTCGGTGGCAAACGTGGCGTCGAGCGACCAGTAGTCCTCCGACGTGAAGTCGGCGATGGCCATTTCGCGCTCGCAGAGGAGCCGCAGCGCCGCCGTCTGCACGCGGCCCGCCGAGAGACCCTGCTCGCCGCGCGCCGTCTTCCAGAGGAACGGGCTGATCGTATAGCCGACGAGTCGGTCCATCACGCGCCGCGCCTGCTGCGCCTCGATGAGCGGTCCGTCGAGGCGGCGCGGGGCGCGCACGGCGGCCTGAACGGCAGGCTTGGTGACCTCCTGGAACGTCACGCGCGCGACGTCCTTGCAGACGCGCTTGAGCGACTCGGCGAGGTGGTAGGCGATGATCTCGCCCTCGCGGTCGGGGTCGGTGGCGAGGAGGATCTGGTCGGCCCGCCGCGCCTCCTCCCGCAGCGACTTCATCGTCTTCTTCTTCGCCGAGAGCGTCTCGTACTTCGGCTTGAACGTCTTCTCCACGTCCACCGCCACGTCCTTGCGCGGTAGGTCGCGCACGTGCCCGAGCGACGCGCGCACCCGGTAGCCCCGCCCCAGGTAGCCCTGGATCGTCTTGGCCTTCGCGGGCGACTCGACGATGACGAGTTTCATGGGTGGTTTACAGTGCGTTGTACGTTCTGGGTGGCTCTACATCCTCTCGAGCGCGGAGTCAGTCCCGCGAAGACGGGAATCCGTAGGAGGCTATGTCCTGGTCCGGGAGAGTGTATAGATCCCCGATCAGGTCGGGGTGACGGGTATGCGGCTAGGATAGTTTGAAGTGAGCAGATGCCATCAGAATAGCCTCGACGCCAAGGGCTACCGGATTGGTCGGATCGAACTTTAGGAAGGTGATCCCTGATCCTGACTCGTCATGGGCAATCTGTAGATCAATAGCTCCCGTATCGCCATATAGCCTTAGCTGTGACCAGCGTCCCAGATTGCAGTTTGTGTCCTCTAGGTCTTGGAAAAGGAGATACGCGTCCGATTCAGAGACGGTGTAGCCAATGAGTTGTCCGATCAGCCAAAGAGTTGGACGAAGGTTGTCCGATAGAATCCAGTCGATTTTTTCTCGATCAGCCGCCTTTCTGCCTTCAGCATTCATCCTTCTCCCTTCCCCTGACTTCCTACTTCCCACTTCGAACCTCACAGGTCAAAACCATGTCGCCTTGCACGACGGCGTCCGCTACGTCTTGGCCTTCGGCGAGTTGGCCGACGGCGGTGTAGCGTCCGTCGAGGTGGGGCTGGGGGGCGTGCGTGACGAAGTACTGGTTGCCCTCGGTGTCTTTCCCGGCGCTCGCAATGCCGACGGTGCCGGTCGTGTAGCGCGTCCGCGTGAACTCGCTGCGCAGCGTGAAGCCCGGCCCGCCGAAGCCGTCGCGGCGGGACGAGTCGCCGCCCTGGATCACAAAGTTGGGCACGACGCGGTGAAACGGTACGCCGTCGTAGGTGCCCGCCGCGCATAGCCGCGCGAGCGTCTGTGTGGTCTGGGGGGCCTGCTCGGCGTCGAGGCGCATCACGAAGGTGCCGCGTGTGTCACCAGTCTCCGTGGCAACCTGAAACGTGAGCGTCGGGTGGCGGCCGAGGCGGGCGAGCACATCCCAGTCGATGCCCGGGGTGGGCGGCAGCGCTTCGCCGAGGAGGTTGACCTCCTCCAGCGCTTCGACGCGGGTTTCGAGCGCATCCGCAGCGGCGCGGCGCACGACGGGGTGGCCGTCCACGGCGGCGTCTACGAGGAAGCCGATCACCGTCGAATCACGCTTGAACGTGCCGAGCGCGCGGACGATCTCGACCATCGGCTCGATGTCGTCGGGGGCCGAGAGTTGCGTGTAGACCCGCTGGAGGAGCGGCGCGGCCCCGAGCGGCGCAAACGTGCTGTCAGCTAACGCGGGCGCGGCGGCATAGGCCGTGGCGAGGTCGCGGCGTTCGAGGGCTTGCTCGAAGGCGGCGTAGTAGCGCGGCGCGAGGTTGGGCTTGGCCGTCTGGTCGCGCTTCCACCGCGCCTTAAGCGCGTCGAGGGCGGCGTACGCCACACGCGTGTCGTCGTCCTGGGCCTTCTCAAAGAGCAGCCCAAGTGAAGCGTCGTCGTCCGCCGCCCGTAGCGCTGCGATGCCCGCCGCGAGCGCGAACGGGCTTGTCTGCGCCCGCAGCCACGACTGCGAGTAGTCGATCATCTCGTTCTGCTGGGACCCGACGAGGATCGGTAGCAAGGCCGCCGACGTGCGCCAGTCGGTGTCGTTGGCACGGATCCAGGCCAGCGCGCGCGCGGCGAGGAGCGGGGAGCCAGGCTGCGCGGCAAGGCCCTGCGCTGCCACGAGGCGCACGTGCGGGCTGTCGTCGTCGAGTCCCGTGAAGAGCACGTCGAGGTTGGTCGTGGAGCCCGCCGCCGAGTCAGCGCGGGCGACGTGCGGAGCAAGCGCTCGGGCCGCGTTCGTGCGCACGCGCCAGTCGGGGCGGTCCGACAGGATCCCCCGGAGCAGCGCGAGGCTATCGCCGTCGCCCATCTTGCCGAGAGCAAGCGCGAGGTGCATGAGCGAAGGCTCAGGATCGTTGCTCTGTGTTAGCCGCTGCGCGTTTTTCACAAGCTCATCACTGAGCGAGAGCCACGACTCGGTCGAGCGGACGCGGCCGAAGAAATAGGCCGCATTGTGCCGGACGGCGGGGTCGTCGCTGCCTAGGTAGCGAGCAAGCAGTGAGCTAGCCGAGGGGCTGGTGACGCCGCGC
Source organism: Bacteroidota bacterium (assembly GCA_039821555.1). Taxonomy (NCBI): domain Bacteria; kingdom Pseudomonadati; phylum Bacteroidota; species Bacteroidota bacterium. The sequence continues at coordinate 16,004 of JBCBNX010000007.1, read as the reverse complement.
AGGCCGTAGCGTGCGAGCGCGAGGGCGTGGTCGGCTTGCTGCGTGGGCGACGAGTCGACCATCTGCAGCGTCACCAGTTGCCGGAGCGAGAACGCACTGCCGGTCTTGCCCAGCGCGTCCATGAGTTCGCGGCGGGCGGGGGGCCACGCCTCCGCCGCCAGGGCGTCGAGGAGGTGGGCCTCGGCGGTCGAATCGGCCGATTGGCCGAGTGCGAAAGCCACGTCGGTACGCACGAGTGGGTCGGCGTCGCCCAGGGCGTCGAGGAGCGTCGGGACGGCCGCTGGGTCTTGCACGGACCCGAGGGCGAATGCAGCCCGTGCACGTACGGCCGCCGACGAATTGCTGAGCGCAGCGCTCAGGGCCGCACCGTCCCGGGCGAGTTGGTGCAAGACGACGGCCTGCAGCGCCGAGTCGGCGAGGAGCCCATCACTGGCACGGTCAGGTAGTTCCTGCGGAACGATCCCCCCCGTAGGCGGGCGGCTCGCACACGCGGCGAGGGTGAACACGAGGAAGGCGAGCAGAAAGCGTGGCATAGACGGCGGGGCAGGGGAGCGGGACGGACCAAGAAACGAACAGCGCTGGGAGAACGTGCGCGCGCCGAACCCTGCGAGGCGCCGAGAGTACCGCACCGCCCCCACGCATTCACACCCACTCCTGATTCCGATGCAACGAGCTCTCCTTTTCCTCTTCAGCGCGGTCCTCGTGGCCACCCTCGCGGCGTGCGGCGGCGGTGCCGATAGCAGCGAAGCCGCTGGCGGTGACTATCCCGACGGAGCCATCGTCATCCAGCCGGTTGGCAACGAGATGCGCTACGCCCAAACCGAGTTCACCGTCGATGCGGGCCAAGAGGTCACCGTCGTCTTCGAAAACACGGCCACGAGCCCCGCGATGCAGCACAACGTGCTCATCCTCAACTCAGACAACGACGAAGACGTCGAGCGCGTCGGCATCGCGGGCATGACCGCCGGCGACAACGGCTACGTCCCGGACGACCCCGCGGTGTTCGCCTACACGCCGATGTCGCAGCCCGGCCAGACCGTGCAGGTCACCTTCACCGCCCCGACGGAGCCCGGCCGCTACCGCTACATCTGCACGTTCCCCGGACACTACTCGATCATGCAGGGCGTGATGATCGTCGCGTAGGTCGATGTTCGATTGTCGATTTGGGATGTTCGATGTGAGTCGAAAGGACAACTCAGCGATGGTCATGTCTTTACCGATCGAAAATCTAACATCCTAGATCTACCATCGACATGCTCGATCCTACGCCACCCAGTCCAGCGGACTCTGCGGTCCACGCGTCTGGCCTCACTTCCGCCGACATCGCCGCGTTGGCGGAGGAGGTCGAGCGAGAGAGTGCCTTCGTGCGCACCCTCACAGACGCCCTTGCGGACGTGGTAGTCGGGCAGCGGCACATGGTCGAGCGGCTGCTGATCGGGTTGCTCGCGGGCGGGCACGTCCTCCTCGAAGGCGTGCCGGGCCTTGCCAAGACGCTCACCGTGAGCGCCCTCGCCGAAGCCCTCGACGCCGACTTTCAGCGCATCCAGTTCACGCCCGATCTCCTCCCGGCAGACCTCCTCGGCACGCTGATCTACAACCAGCGCACCGCCGACTTCCAAATCAAGAAGGGGCCGATCTTCGCCAACCTCGTCCTGGCTGACGAGGTGAACCGCGCGCCCGCGAAGGTCCAGAGCGCGCTCCTCGAAGCGATGCAGGAGCGCCAGGTCACCATTGGCGAGACGACGTTCCCGCTGCCGAAGCCGTTCCTTGTCCTCGCGACGCAGAACCCGATCGAGCAGGAGGGAACGTATCCGCTCCCCGAAGCGCAAGTCGATCGGTTCCTGCTGAAGGTGGTCGTAGGCTACCCGTCCCGCGAGGAGGAGTTGGAGATCATGCGACGCATGGCCCGCACGGGCGAGCGTACGCCGATCCCGACCGTCGTGACGCCGCAGCAGGTGCTCAAGGCGCGCGGCCTGCTCAACCGCTTCTACGTCGACGAGCGCGTCGAGCACTACATCGTGGACCTCGTGATGGCGTCGCGCCAGCCGGGGCGGTATCGCCTCGCTGACATCGCGCCGCTTCTGAGCTTCGGAGCGTCGCCGCGCGCGACCATTGGGCTCAACCTCGCCGCGCGCGCCCATGCCTTCCACGACGCCCGCGCCTACGTCACCCCAGACGACGTCCGCGCCATTGCGCCCGACGTGCTCCGGCACCGTCTCGCGCTCACCTACGAGGCCGAAGCCGAGGAAATCACGACGGACCACCTCGTCCGGAAAATCCTGGACACGATCGAAGTGCCGTAGGACTTATGATTTCGATTTTTCGATGTATGGCGTGAAGTCGTGAGTCAGTAATCGAAAATCATAGATCGTCAATCGCAAATCCAACAGATGCGAACCCCACAGCCCTTCAAAAAGCAATCGATCACCGTCGCCTTCATGATGGCGGAGATGCGCGAGACGGTGCATGTCGAGATCGAGACGGTGCACGAGGGGGAGGCCGAGGAGCGGCTCGTGACGGAGAGCAACCTCCACCGGCCGGGCATCGCGCTCGCGGGCTACACCGACCTCTTCACGCACCAGCGCGTGCAGGTGCTCGGCAACACCGAAAACCAGTTCCTTGCCTACCTCGACGAGGACGACCGCGCCGCGGCGTTCCAGCGGCTCGTCAACTTCCCCGTCCCGTGCCTCATCCTCACGGAGAGCAACCAGCTTCCAATCGCCCAGGTCGAGCAGGCGAAGCGGGCCGGGGTACCCGTCTACCGGACGCCAATGCCGTCCACGGAGTTTATGTACCACCTCCGGGACTTCCTGGAGGACCAGTTCGCGCCGATGCAGACCGTCCACGCCTCGATGGTGGACGTCTACGGCGTGGGCCTGCTCATCGTTGGCAAGTCGGGCATCGGCAAGAGTGAGGTGGCGCTCGACCTCGTGGAGCGCGGCCACCGGCTCGTCGCGGACGACGTCGTCGTGGTGACGAAGAAGGCCGAGAACGTCGTGATGGGCGCGGGGACCGACCTCATGGGCCACTTCATGGAGATCCGCGGCATCGGCCTCGTGGACGTACGCGCGATGTTCGGCATCCGCGCGATCCGCTTCCAGAAGCGCATCGAAGTGGTGGTCGAGATGGAGCACTGGGAGCCCGATCGCGAGTACACCCGCGTGGGCATGACCGGCGAGGCGCAGGAGCTACTCGGCGTCGACCTGCCGCTCGTGCGCCTTCCGATCATCCCGGGCAAGAACGTGACGGTGATCTGCGAGGTCATCGCCATGAACCACCTGCTGCGGCACTACGGCTACGACCCTGCCGAGATCATGAAGCAGCGGCTCGCCGAGCGCATCGCGGCGAAGAGTGGCGGGGCCGCTCGACCGCGCCGCGGCGTGACCTACTTCGAGCACGACTACGAGTAGGCGGCTGTCGGCTCTCAGGAGCTTGTGTAGCGGCGGAAGCTCACCGCAGTCGGGTGAGGCGGAGCGCGTCGGTGCCGCTTGGAGTGCGAACCTGGACGACGTAGACGCCGCTTGGCACCGATCCTGCGTTCCAGGGCACCGCGTGCGTTCCGGGCGTGAGTAGCCCGTCGTGCAGCACGGCCACGCGTCGGCCGAGCAGATCGAAGACAGCCACCTCGGTGCGCGTCGCTTCGGGCACGTCTACGCGCAGCACCGTCGTCTCCGCGAACGGGTTCGGGTAGGCTGCGGAGAGCCTCACTGCCGCTGGGCGTGTCGCCGTGTCGTCATCGCTGGCGACGGGCGCTTCGGCAGGCAGCGCGACCGTCGTGAGGCCGAGCGCGGGGCCGTCCTGGTTCGCCGCCGGGTCGAGGAAGCCCGCGAGCACGACAAACTGCACGGCCGAGGGGTTGCTGAAGTCGAGATCGTAGGTGCCCAGCGCCGCACCGTCGGCATGGCGGCGTACCTCCACACGTGGTGTGCTGCGATCAATCGCGAGAGCCACCGAGACAGCGTTGAACGTCAGGCTGTCCGCGAACACGGTCCCATCGGGGAGCACCACGTCGACGGCTGGCGCGTCGGTGACGGCATGCACGAAGCGCGTGAGCAGGCGGTCGCCGAGCGGGAGGGCGCGGTCGGGGGATTGCAGGGCGACGAGGCCGAGGCCTGTGTCGAAGCCGTCGGGGTTGGGCGCGTAGTCGCCGGGCGTGTCTACCCCGGTCACGGCAAAGGTGACGCCGCCGATGTTGTCCACGACGAGCGTGTCGGTGGACAGCACCGTCCCGTCTTCGGCGGCGAGTTCGAACACGAGCGGCTGGCCCACGGGGAAGTCGGTGGTCGTGACGACGCTCTCGCCGAACGCGACCGTGCCCAGCACCTCGCTGGAGGAAGACGAGGCCGCTCTGCCGAGGCCCGGGTTGGCGCAACTCAGCCGGGCAGTCGGTCCGAGGTACACCACATCGGTCGCACGACCTCCGCCACTGCCTCCCGACCCACCACGAATGCTCCCGCTGGACCCGACAACAACGACGGGGGGCGGCGGCCGGTAGTCGCGCCACTTCGCCAGTCCGGGCGCTTGCTGCCCCGCGCCCACCTCGCTGAACTGCCCGCCGACGTACCACGTGCTCGTGTCGAACCGACCGATCCGGCACGAGGTCCAGCCCGTGTCGAAGACGGTGCCGTTCGTCCCGTCGCCGATGGAGGCGAATACCTCCGGGCCGCGCCGCACGGGGTCGTCGTCGAACTGCCCGCCGGGGTAGAGCGGCGCGTAGTTCCGCAGCAGCACCACGTTGGGCGACGTGATTGTGTTGCCGAACTCGTCGTAGGCCTCCGTAAACGTGCCCGTGACCATATAGGCGAAGGCTCCGTTGTCCTCGCCAAAGAACGAGATGCTGGGCGAGGACGAAACCTCAGGCCGGAACTCGATGGAAAGGACAGGGCCGTTGGTGCCGTTGCCGGGCGTCCCACTCGCCTGGCCGAACGGGAGACCGAGTTCGGACCACCGCGAGCCGCCGGTGCCGACGAGCACGCGGGCTAGGTTGGAGACGGGCAGGTTGGGGCCGTCGGTCAGCACGCTCGTAAAGCTGCCGCCCACGTAGAGCGTCGTCGACGTCACGTCGAGGCGGCATCGGTCAGGCCCAGCGAGGCGCTGGTTCAGGGTCGCAAGCCGCGTCGCGGACGAGCGCAGACTTTCTAGGGCGTAGACCGGGCCAGCCGGACCGCCGCCGATGGCGCGCCACTGGCCGTCTGTCGTGAGCCAGGCGAGGTTGCGCGCGCCGGCGACGCCCATGCCGTTCGCGTCTAGCACCGTGTTAAACTGTCCGCCGATGAACAGCGCGTGCCCTTCCAGGCCATCGTCGGTCGGCACGAGACGGGACCGCTGCCCCGCCTCCAGCCGCAGCGCGAAGACCGGCCCGGTCGGGCCGCCCGCGAGGGCTTCCCAGCGGTTCGAGCGCAGGTTGTAGCGTGCCAGGTTGCGCACGGCCACCGTCGAGCCGTCAGCGTTGGTTGCCGTGTCGAACTCGCCGCCGACGTAGATGAATTCGCCCGCGTCCTCGTCGAAGCGGCAGGGGAGTGGAAGGTGGTCGATGGCGTGCACGGTGCCGGTGCCAGGCACGCCGCCGCGGCTCACGCCGAGCCCGAGCGCCTGCCAGCGCTCGTCGCCGAAGCGCCAGAGTGCCACGTTGCTCACAGGCACCGCCGTGCCGTCGTCCTGCGTCACCTCGGTGAATCGCCCCGCGACCATCATCGCCAAGCCGCCACCGTCTGCGAAAAGCGGCAGCGCGGTGGCGCGGAGCGCGTGCACAATGCCGCCGGGATCGGTGATGCCCTGACCGGGGTCGTCCCAGTCCGCCCCGGTCGTCGAGAACGCAATCCGGTTGACCGGGCGATTCCGGACGGATGCGAGGTCGCCCCCGACGGCCATGAGGCGGATCCGGTCGAGCGGGTCGCCGTTGCGCGGCACGATCAGCTCCTCGACAGCCCGCACGGTGCCGCTCACGCCCACGAACGGCGGCTGGGGCGACGTCCACGCACCGTTCCAGAGTGCGAAGTTGGCAACGGTGGTGAGGGAGCCGTTGAACAGGAAGAAGTTGTCGAACAGCCCGCCGGCGAAGAGGTAGCGTCCAGGCCGCCCCCGGTTGGCCGCCAGGGTGCTCGGGAAGCCATTGGCGATGACGGCGATGGCCGACCAGTTCGCGAAGCCTGCGTTGGACTGGTGGATCGTGGAGCGCACGCCGAAGCCGCCGTCCCCGAAGGCGTAAAGAAAGCCCGCGCCGTCCAGGACAAGGTCGTAGATGTTGGGCTCGAGGTCGAGGCTGCTGCCAAAGCCCGACCACACCGTGCCGTTGAAGCGCCACACCTGGCGTACGTCGGTGTTGATCTCGATCCCGGTCCCGCCGATGAAGACGTTGGTCCCGTCCGTGGCGATGGTGCGCGGCGTGCTCGATCCGACGTCGAGGCCGTTGAAGAGCGCCTCCCATCGCCCCGTGGCAAACCGGAAGCGGGCGACCTGCCGCACCGTCAGCGCGGTGCCGTCGCCCTGCGTCGCCGTTTCGAAGCGGCCCGTGACCACTACGTTGCCGAATGGATCGGCGTCGAGGTCCACGACGGGGTCGCTCACGCCGAGGCCGAGCCCTTCCCAGATGCCCGTGCTCTGGTTCCATCGCCCGATGTTGCCGAGCGTCGTCCCGTCCGTGGTCTGCGCGAAGCGGCCGCCAACGAGCAGGTTGCCTGCGGCATCCACGTCGATTGTCTGGACGGTAGCCTGGTCCAGACCGCCACCCAGGTCGTCCCACTGCCCCGTTGCGATGCCGTAGCGCGCGACGTACGCGACGCCCACGCTACCGCCGTTCCCGTTGACGGCACGGTCGGTCCCGACCTGCGTCGCGACGTAGAGCGCATCACCCCCATCGGTCACGGCGATGCGGTTGGCGTATTGCGGCGGGAGGCCCGGCAGCGTCGTCCACTGGCTGCCGTCCCAGCGCGCCATCTCCGGGCGGAAGCCGTTTGGTTGAAACTGAAGCACGTAGACGTTTCCTGCTGCGTCCATCGCACTGGATACGGGCTGTGGAAGCGACTGCGCACCCGTGCTGAGGGGCTGCCACGACGGCTGCGGCTGCGCGGACGCGGACAGCGCGAGCAGGACCGCGAGGCCAAGAAGGAGGGAGGACGACGTGAAACGGTACATGGACGCCGAGGGCTAGCTAGCTGCAAAGCACAACCCTGGGCGCGAGCTGTGGTCCGCACACGCGGACGCGCCAAGGTGGAGCGATAGCGCTCGCGCATGCCTGCCTTTCGCTGGCGCATTTCTGCCAGTCGGGCTTCTCACGCTATGTGCTCAGCCAGCCGATCCCTCGCCATAGACCGAGGGCAGCACACCGAACTCGGCCTTGAACCGCTTTGTGAAGTGCGACTCGCTGCGGAAGCCCACGGCGTAGGCGACCTCGGCGACGGTGCCGCTGCGTCCGGCCAGCAGCGTCGCAGCCCGCTGGAGCCGCATTGCCCGGACGAAGGCCGCTGGCGTCAGCCCGGTCAGCGCCCGCATTCGCCGGTGAAGTTGGCGCGGGCTCACCGCGAGCCGGTCGGCTAGCACCTCGACGGTGAGGTGCGGGTCCGCCAACGCATCCTCCACGACGGCACGCACTCGCTCGACGAACGCGGCATCGTCCGAGGTGACAACGATCTCGCTCGGCTGCACGACCACCTCGCGGCGGAAGCGGTCGCGTAGTGTCTGGTGCCGCTCCACCAGGGCGTCGAGGTGGGCGCGAAGGACGGGCAGGCTAAACGGCTTGGCGAGATAGGCGTCGGCTCCGGCATCAAGTCCCGCAACCTCGTCGGCGGCGTCGGCACGGGCGGTAAGCAGCACGACGGGCGTCGCTCGGAGCGCGTCGTCGGCTCGCAGCGCAGCGGCGAGGGCGAGGCCGTCCAGGTTCGGCATCATCACGTCGCTCACGATGAGGTCAGGGCGTAGCGATTTCGCGAGGGCGAGCGCCTCGGCGCCGTCGGCGGCCGGGTGGACCTCGTAGCCTTCGGCAAGCGCACGGGCGAGAAAGTCGCGGAGGGCCGCGTGGTCCTCCACCAGCAACAGCGTCGGTCGTTCGCCCAGCGCAAGCGAGTCGTCGCTAGCCTCGGCCATACTTCTGGGAAGGCGAGGTACAGTGGCAGCCTGGGACGAGCTAGGCGCCAGCGCAACAGGTGCGGCATCGGTCGTTGGGAGGGTGACCACGAAGGTGCTGCCAACGCCTACCTCGCTGGTCACGCTGACTGTGCCTCCGTGCGCCTCCACTAACTCCCTCGCCAACGCGAGCCCGATTCCGGTCCCGGCCCGGCCCAACGTGGGCGAGGCCTCGACTTGGTAGAACCGATCGAACACATGCGGCAGCGCCTCTGCCGGAATGCCGCTGCCGGTGTCCTCGACCGTCAGCCTAGCGGTTTCTTCCGAAGCCGCTAGTTGGACGGTGATGCGACCTCCCTCCGGCGTGTGCGCGAGTGCATTGCTGACCAGATTGGCGACGACCCGTCTGAGGTGCCGCGCTTCGCCGAGGACGACAGGGGAGGGCTCGACACAGACGGCGACGAGCGTGAGGCCATGCTGGACCGCCTCGGACTCGAAAGCGGCGACGGTGCCTGCCACGAGATCGCCGAAGTCGATCGGCGTGCGATCGAGCGCGAGATGGCCCGCTTCGAGCTTGGCGAGGTCAAGAAGCTGATTGACGAGGTCGAGCAGGTGCGTGGCCTGCGCGTGCGCGGTGTGGAGGTCGCCCTCAGCCTGGGCGCCTGCGAGCGCGCGCTCGAGCGGGCCGAGCACCAGCGTCAGCGGCGTGCGGAACTCGTGGCTCAGGTTCTCGAAGAGCCGGTTCTTCGCGGCGTCGAGTTTGCGAAGCTGCGCCGCTTGCGCCTCCACGACAGCCTGGGCCGCTCGCGTCTCGGCGAGAGCCTCTTCGGTGCGCAGCTTCTCCGTTTCGAGCGCAGCGGTGCGCTGGCGGACTTGTGCTCGGAGAAGGTCGGCGCGCTGTCTTAAACCACGCACGCGAGCCGCATACGTGGCAAGGCCGAAGCCCGCGAGGACAAGCGCGAGGCCGAGCCGGAACCACCACGTCTGTGAGAGGCGCGGCTCTACGGCGAAGGCATACCGTGCCGGCTCCGCACTCCAGACGCCCTGGTGGTTGGCGGCTTCCACGTAAAACGTGTAGCGACCTGGCGCGAGGTTGGTGTAGATCGCCGAACGCCGGAGGTCCGTCGCCGTCCAGCTCTCTTCGAAGCCGTCGAGGCGGTAGCGGTAGCGGACTCGGTCGGGCGCGGTGAGGTCAAACGCGTTGAAGTGCAGTTCGAGGCGGTTGAGCGCCGGTGGAAACCGTGCGGGTGCTGCGGGTCGCACGAAGCTGTTGGCATCCGCATCGACGCGCGTTACGGCAACGGACGGTGGCGGCAACGATGGCGGGAGGGCGTCGAGGTCCACGATGGCGACGCCCAGCGTGGTGGGGAAGAAGAGGCGGCCGTCCTCGGCGCGAGTGGCGGGGGGACTGAAGCCATACACGCCTTCACCGGACACGCCCACCTCTGGCCCGTACGACGTCCCGGCCACTCCGTCCGTCTGACCGTCTGCAAGCGCGTGCAGGTCGCGTTTGCGCACGCGGTAGAGGCTGTTGATGCGGCGCGTCCAGAGCGAACCGGCGCCGTCGTCCAGGAGCATGCGCTCGTGGTCGAGCGCGTCGAAGCGGACCGTGCCATCGGCTGCTGTTGTCAGCCGCGAGAGCTGCTCGCTACCGCCAATCCAAAGCGTCCCTGGTGCTGTGTCGGCATCGTCCATGAGCGCAAAGACGGCAGTGTCAGCGAGCCCGTCGACCGTCGTGAAGACGTCAAAGCGCGTTGTGTCAGGAGTAGCGTGAAGGCGCACCAGGCCGCCATCGGTGCCCGCCCACAGGCGTCCGAGCGTGTCCTGGGTAAGCACGCGGACGGTCCCGCTGGGAAGTCCATGGGCGATGCCATACCGATGCAGTCGGCCATCCAGATCGCGACGCCAGAGGCCCTGTCCGTTGTGGCCAATCCAGAGGCGGCCTGTCCGGTCTTCGAGCAACGACAGCGCGTCGATGGCGCCTTCCAGGCCGTCGACTAAGACCAGCGCGCCGTTGACAGGGCGCGCGATGCCACGACCGGCTAGCCCCACCCATGGTCGACCGTCGCTAGCGGCGGCGAGCGAGAGCACCGCGTTGCCCCGTGCCGCGTCGGGTAGACGAAACACGTCGAGCCGGTCGCCGCGAAGGCGGTGAAGCGCTCCGCGCCGCGTCCCGATCCACATCGTCCCTGCCGGCGCTTCGAGCAGAGGGCGGACAAGGTCGTCCACAAGCCCTTCCGCTCTACCAAGGGTGGTTACAGCCATACGGCGTAGGCGCACGAGTCCGTACCCTGCGGTTCCAGCCCAGAGGTTGCCCTCCCGGTCTTCTAGTAGCGACACGACGCCGCCTGCCTCGCCAGGCGGACCGGATGGGACTGAGAGGAGGCTTCCGTCCGACGCAAGGCGGTGGAGGAGCGGCGCTTCCGTACCAATCCAAAGCGCACCGTCGCGTGTGACCGTAAGCGCTTGAATGACCGGGCTAGCGAGGGCGAGTCCTTGCGGTTCGCACCGCACTGGGGGCGGTGTGCAGCGATGAAGGCCCGTTCGGGTGCCGACCCACATGCCGCCGCCAGCATACGCTGGAACCGGGGCAAGGGATGAGATGGCACCCTCGGGTATGCCAACACCTCGGAGTGCGCTAACCCCCCCAGCCGTGTGCAAGGCGAGGCCTGCCGTGGTGCCGACCCAGAGACGGCTGGCCGAGTCACGTTGGAGCGCGCGAACATCCGCGCCGGGCAGGCCGTCTCTTTGCGTGAAGTGGAGCAGTGTATCAGGCGTCTGCTTGAGCAAGCCGTCCGTGGTGCCTAGCCAGGTGCCATCCAAGTCAGACGCGAAGGACCATACGGTGGTAGAGGAGAGCCCGTCGGCGGTACTCAAAGGCTCGTAGTACGAGGTCGGCGTCGCCGGAGTGGGGAGGTGCAACCGTACGGCACCACTGCCGAAGGAGCCGAGCCAGAGCGTCCCATCGCCGGGGTCGTGAAGGGCGAGGGCGAGGTCTGAGCCAGAAGGGCCGGGGAGCAGTGCCCGCGAGAACGGCGTGAACGCAAGGCCGTCGAAGCGGGTGAGGCCGGAGTCGGTGCCGAACCACAGGCTGCCGTCCGACCGCTGCGTGAGCCCACGCGCCGAGCCTTGCGGCATGCCTTCGCGGATGGTCCACACGGTGCCCACGAAGGGACCGGCGTTGAACTGGCGGCCGCTCTGCGCAAGCCCGACAGAACACGGCCCCACTAGCCATAGCATCAGCGCTGCGTGCCTGATGGCCGACATCGCGGACCGCAGTGTCCTCATCTAGGTGCTAGGATTGAGTGAAAATGAAACGCCAGGTGAGCTTCTTTGGCACGAACTACATGAAGCGTCCCAACATCAAACACCGGGGTTTGAGGTCAGGAGCTTGAAGCTCGATAAGTTAGTGCCCGGCCTAGAGGTAGCATACATGTGTAAACGACCGTACGAGTAGGCGTCAATAGCGCAGCGGAACGGTCGAGGAAGGTAGATCGCTCCGACGGGTATGACATCGAAGTTGACACCCCGGTGGCAGGCGTCTATCTTGGATGGCCCCTTCATCCATCCAATTCTTCGGCTCCCAGAGGCTTCGCACCCCAAGCTGGCGCGCTCTTTGTGCCCCAGACGCGAATCGGAGCCGTTCCGTAGAAACCCCAGCCCGCTTGGGTTCAGAACGGGTTTCCAAGCCTGGCTCCCCGTGCTGAGCACACCGCGTTGTGTCTTCTTCACGCTGGCCGCCACCACGGCAGGTCAGCCGCGACGAGGCGTGTGCCCACCACAGGGAGCGAGCCGCTTGCTCAGCCCAACCACCACGCTTGCAGCCGCTCGCCTCCATGCCCAAAAACACTTACTACCACTATGACCACGAGGCTTGCACCTTCGTAGAGGTCAAGCCCACCGCTTCCCGCTACCTCAAGCACGCCGCTGCTGTACTAGTCGTTGCCCTCGTGATTGCCACGGGCGCGACCTGGTACCTCTGGAGTACCGCTCAGACTCCGCTTGAGATATCGCAGCAGGAGGAGATCGAACGGCTCCGCACGCAACTTGCCACGACTACGGGCCAAGTCGCAAGCTTCACGGAGCAAATGCAGGCGCTCGAAGCCAAGGACCGCGACCTCTACCGTGCTCTCCTCGGCGCCGAGCCCATCTCTGACGATGTGCGCCAAGTCGGCGTAGGTGGTGCCCGCGATGAGTCCCTCGATCGGTACAGCCTTCCGACGAGCCGGCTCCTCCGTGAGAACGCCCGGACCTCCAACCAGCTTGAGCGTCAGATCGCGCTCCAGTCGCAGAGCTTCGAGGACCTGCTGGCGCTCGCCGAGCGGCACAAGGAACGGCTGGACCAGACTCCGGCAATGCTACCCACACAAGGTCGCCTGACCTCCGGCTACGGCATGCGCCGCCACCCGATCTTCCGCGCGCGCAAGATGCACAACGGGGTTGATTTCTCTACGCCCGTCGGCACCCCCGTGTACGCTACCGCCGATGGCGTCGTGAGCTTCCGGGGCGTCAGCGGTGGCTACGGCAACCTGCTCCGCATCCGCCACGCCAAGAGCAACCGCGAGACGCGGTATGCGCACCTCTCCCGGTTCGCCCCTGGGGTCTCAGAGGGCAGCGCCGTTAAGCGCGGCGACCTGGTAGCCTACACGGGCAACACCGGGCTCTCCACAGCCCCGCACCTGCACTACGAAGTCCGCGACCTGGGTGGCGAACCTCTCAATCCGGTCACCACGTTTGCACCCGGTGTGACCCCGCAAGAGTACCAGGATCTCGTCGAACAGGCCGCAGAGGACAACCCCATGCTGGGCGGCACCTGAGTCGTCGAAATCTGAGCATGCGCGTAGGCGGTAGGGTCGAGACACCCTGCCGCCTTCGTTTTGAGCCCTAGATCGGCGCGTACGCGCCCCGGCGATAGCCTCGTCTCCGCTCAAGAGCTTGTTCGCCCCCCTTGCTTTTCGCGACGCCTCGCCCTATCGTGCACGACCGCACTGCGTCGCCTCTCACCTCGTACCTACGCCGATCTCCACCCTATCTCTGCGTTCGGTGACGAAGAGAACCCTCCTTCCGCCGAACCCCTGCCCATCACTATGTACTGGACGCTCGAACTCGCCGCGCATCTCGAAGACGCGCCCTGGCCTGCCACCAAAGACGAACTGATCGACTACGCCGACCGCACCGGCGCCCCGCTGGAGGTGACGCAGAACCTCCTCGAAATCGAAGACGACGGCGAGCCCTACGAGAGCATCGAGGAGGTTTGGCCCGACTACCCCACGACGACCGACGACTTCTACTACGAGGAGGAATAGACCCGTGGGCATGAGAGCGGTGTCGCTCCGCCTTGTGCTGTTCCTGTTCACCCTCGTTCCGGTCCTGGGCAGCACGGTTCCTCTCGCGTACAGCCAGGGGGCGGTTAGCGACCAAGGGACCGCAAGCGCAACGAGTGGTGAGCAGACGGGTGCTCCAGAGAATTCCGACACGACCTACGTGCGTGTGATCGACCGGCGCATCGTCGGCGAGCGGCATCGGAGAACCACGGACGACCTGCTGGCCTTCGTTCGCACGCGCGAGAACCACGGCCTCTTCGACATCACCGGATTGACGCCAGGCTACTGGGTCTACCGACTCGGTACGAGAGCGTCACTGCCAGGCTGGCTCGGAGCAGGTCTCCGGCGCATTGGCGACGAACCAGCGATTCTCGACACCGCCGTGGTCGCTACGGACGCGTTGCGCCTGGCAGCCCTCTACCGACAAGACGGCTACCGACAGGCCCAGGTGCTGGCTGCCGTCGATTCCCTGGGCGGAAATCGGGTACGAGTCACCTTCGATATCCAACCGGGCCAGCCGTCTCTCATCGACACCGTCCGGTACGCTGGGATTGAGGCGTTGCCCGCGGAGACGCAGCAGGCACTCGTCGAAGAGACGCTCCTAGACGCTCGGGTGGTCGAGGAGCCTCGCACCCTCGTGGGGACGGGGCAGCGCTTTGCCGAGGCCGACCTCCTGGCCGAGCGAGGCCGCCTCATCGAAGTCTTGCAGCGACGCGGGCACCCGCTCGTCACCCGGGACTCGATACGCGCAATCGTGTTCGGGGCGAACGAGGACGCCAAGCCGGATACGGTGGACATTCGTTTCGAAATCCGCCCCGGGCCGCGCATGCGCTTCGGCGATGTGCACGTGGAGGTAGACGGCCCAGAACGTGCCCCGGCACGGTTGGACTCGATGGCACGGGGAGACGGGCAGGTGACCACCCGCATCGAGGACGACACGCGGCTGGAGCCCTTCCTCTTGCACCGCGCCTTACGCTTCGCACCAGGTGACCCGTACGACGTCTCGCGGCTGCGGTCAACGAAGCAGCGCCTGGAGCGCGTGGGGGTGTTCAGCTTCAGCGACATCACCCCTCAGCTGCCTGCGGCAAGCCTCCAAGGCGACAGCCTCGAACTGCCCGTCCTGCCGCACCGCATCCGGCTGCGGACCCGGCCGCGCCACAGCATCCGCCTCGAAGGGTTTGTCCTCCAGCGTTCGTACCTCCTCGGCACCGAACGGGACGAGTTGGGCCTGGGAGCGGGCATCACCTATCGCAACGCCAATGCCTTCGGTAGCGGCGAGTCGTTTGCGCTGAGCACCTCGGGCTCCGTAGCAGGCACGTTCGACGGCGGCTTTCCGACGGCGCAGGTCGACGCGAGCGCGACGCTCACCCTGCCGTACCTCGTCCGCCCGTTCAGCGGTTTGGAACGAGGGCTCGTAGACGCGCGCACCCGCTATGCTGCGCGCTGGGTGGCTGCCCGCCGCGACCTGCTCCGCATCGTCATCCGCAGCCGCGTCGAGCTCGGGGCGCAACTCGAACTGCGCCACTCAACGCGGACGACCTCGTTCCTCGATCTGCTCGACCTCAACCTCAGCGATCCCGACACCTTGGGCGGCTTCGAACAGGACTACCTGAGCATCATCCAGGACCCGGTCGAGCGCGAATTCCTGCTCGACGACTACACCCGGCCTCAGATCAACAATGCGCTTCGGTACACCCTGCGCAGCACCACCGCGAACCTCTTCCGCCGGGATCGGGGCTACGTCCGCGAGATCAGCGTTGAGACGGGCGGCAACCTGCTCTACCTCTTCGACCGCTTCGTCTTCTCGCCCGACTCGCTCGAAGGCACGCTGCCAAGCATCATCGACGGAGCCGACCTCGAATACCGGCCCTACCTGCGGCTCCGCGCCGATGCCCGGCAGTATGTCCCGCTGAGCCGCCGGACGACGCTGGCGTTCAAGGCCATCGTGGGCGTGGCTCTGCCGACAGGCGACGCTCCGGTCGTTCCCTTCGACCGTCGCTTTTACATCGGCGGGGCGACGAGCGTCCGCGGCTGGGCACTCCGCACCCTCGGTCCCGGCGTGGCCGAGCAGGAGGGTGCGTTCGTCCAAGGCGGCGACCTCAAGCTCGAACTCGCTGCCGAAGGCCGCACCGTGCTGGTGCGCAACCTCTTCAAGGCAAACTGGAGTGCGGCGCTCTTTGCGGACGCTGGCAACGTCTGGCTCGGTCCCCGCAACCCGGGCGACGATGCCGGGCGTTTCTTCGCAGACCAGTTCTACCGGCAACTTGCCTTGAGCGCTGGCTATGGCCTGCGCATCGGCTGGGAGTTCCTCGTCGTGCGGTTCGACCTAGCCTACCGCGTGCGCGAGCCGCAGCCGGGGGCCCCCTGGTTTCCAGATGGGTTGCGCAGACCGCTCTTCCACTTCGGGATCGGGCAGGCCTTTTAGGCTCTGTCTGGAAAATGTGAGGTAACTTCGGCGCTTTTCCAAGCCACGCCGATGCCACCCAAGCGACACGCCCTCACCGACGCCCAGTGGGCCCGCATCGCCCACCTCTTCGCACCCACTTCCGCACGAGGACGCCCCGGACGACCCGCCCGCCTCATGCTCGACGCCGCTCTCTGGATCATGACGACCGGAGC